>CAIUPC010000865.1 GCA_903900905.1 uncultured Acetobacteraceae bacterium | reverse complement strand
GACACAAGACCCCGCCATCCGCCGTGCCGCCCTCACCTACCGGCATATTTACTTCACCCTCACCGCCTGCCTGCCACCGCCGCGTGACAATTCGCCGGAAGCGCTGCATGAGCGCAATGAGGCCGCGGTCGCCACCGCCGCCTCGCTCTGCCCGGTTACCGCCGCCGAAGCCGTGCTCGCCGCCCAGTACGTCGCCGCGGCCGCCCATGCGCAGGAGTGCATTCAGGCGGCCAACACCGAGGGGGTTCCCCTCGCCATGAGCCTCAAATGCACCGCCCAGGCCGCCAGCATGATGCGTCAGTCGCAAAGCGCGATCCGATCGCTGCAGCGCATGCAGGCGATCCGCATCAAACGCGATAGCGATGAAGCCGCGGCCGAGGCGGCGGCGATGGCCGAACATATCGCGGCCTCCTCGATGACGACGCGGTTGACCCCGCCCGCCGCTGCCCCTGAGCCGCCGCCGCCAGAACCGGACGGGCCAGAACCGGAGGGGCCAGCAGCAGGCCCGCAGGAGGTGCGCGCCGCTGAGGTTGCATCGTCAGACCGCGCCGATGCCGCACTCTATGCCGCCCTCTATCCGCAACGCGCGGCCCTGATCCGCCGGCATGGCGGCGTCCCGCCTGATGCCACGTTCGGGCCGCCGGATGCGGCGATCATGCGGGCTTTGCTGGAGAGCCGCTCCCCCTTGGTACGCGCGCTGGATAGCGAGGCGGTTTGACGCATGATGTGGGATAAAATCTCTGAAATTGATACTTTGAGACGATCATGAGAGCGACCTTCGGTAGCTTTGCGCCAAACCCCGTCATCCTCGGCCTTTGGCTCCAAAAAGACGTCATCCCCGGGCTCGTCCCGGGGACCAATCGCGGCAGAGGCGGAAACCTTGGTCCCCGGGACAAGCCCGGGGATGACGTCGTTTGTGGCTCGGGGGATGACGTGGTTTGTGGTGCGAGGTTTGTGGTCTGACGGTCCCCCTTTCCGGGGACCCGCGTTATACCAGCACGTGTTGACATTGACTCACCGCCAGCGCCCCAACGCCGTCATGCCGACGCAGGTCGGCATCCACGACTTTACAGCGTTAAACAGGAGAAAGGCGTGGGTGCCTACCGGAGCCTGCCCACGGACTTGATCCGTGGGTCGGCGTGACGGGTAACGGCGGCCGGTATGTCATTCATATTACGGGTCGGTATTACTCCACCGTCTCTTTCTCGCTTTGTTCGGACCCGCCTTCGCCCGCTTCCGGGCTCGGCAGGGCCGGCGGGGGGGCTTCGGTGGTTTCGAAGGCCAGGGCGTTGTCCTTCAGCGTGACCTTGACCGAACCGCCTTTGACGAGCTTGCCGAACAGCAGTTCTTCGGCCAGCGGCTTCTTGATGTATTCCTGGATGACGCGCCCCAGCGGGCGGGCGCCATACAGGCGGTCGTAGCCACGTTCCGCCAGCCATTCCTTGGCCGCCGAGGACAGCTCGATGGTCACGTTGCGATCCGCGAGCTGGGCTTCCAGCTGCATCACGAACTTCTCCACCACGCGGCCGACGATTTCCGGGGTCAGGCCGGCGAAGCCGATGGTGGCATCCAGGCGGTTGCGGAACTCCGGCGTGAACAAGCGCTTGATCGCATCGCCGTCCTCGCCCTCCCGGCCTTCGCGGCCGAAGCCGATAGCTTCCTTGGCCATGTCGGACGCGCCGGCATTGGTGGTCATGATCAGGATGATGTTGCGGAAATCGACCACCTTGCCGTTGTGATCGGTCAGTTTCCCGTGATCCATGACCTGCAGCAGGATGTTGTACAGGTCCGGATGCGCCTTCTCGATTTCATCGAGCAGCAGCACCGCGTGCGGGTGCTGGTCGATGGCATCCGTCAGCATGCCGCCCTGGTCGAACCCGACATAGCCCGGCGGCGCGCCGATCAGACGGCTGATCGAGTGGCGTTCCATGTATTCGGACATGTCGAAGCGGATCAGCTCGATGCCCAGGGTCGAGGCCAGCTGGCGCGCCACCTCGGTCTTGCCGACGCCGGTGGGGCCGGAGAAGAGGTAGTTGCCGATGGGCTTCTCAGGCTCGCGCAGACCGGCGCGGGCCAGCTTGATCGCGGCGGCGAGCGCCTCGATCGCCTTGTCCTGGCCGAACACCATGCCTTTGAGGTCGCGTTCCAGATGCCGCAGCGTTTCCTTGTCGTCCGCCGAGACGCTCTTCGGTGGGATGCGGGCGATCTTGGCGACGATCTCTTCGACATCGCGCAAGGTCACGATCTTCCGGCGCTGGCCTTCCGGCAGCAACATGCGGGATGCGCCAACTTCATCGATGACGTCGATGGCTTTGTCCGGCAGCTTGCGGTCGTGGATGTATTTCGCCGATAGCTCCACCGCGGCGCGGATGGCTTCTTCGGTGTACTCGACCTTGTGGTGCTTCTCGTAGTTGAGCTTCAGGCCGCGCAGGATTTTAACCGTATCCTCGATCGACGGCTCATTGACGTCGATCTTCTGGAAGCGGCGGACGAGCGCCCGGTCCTTCTCGAAATAGTTGCGGAATTCCTTATAGGTGGTGCTGCCGACACAGCGCAGGCTGCCGGAGGCCAAAGCCGGCTTGAGCAGGTTCGAGGCATCCATCGCCCCGCCGGAGGTCGCGCCGGCACCGATAACGGTGTGGATTTCATCGATGAACAGGATGGCGCCGGGCAGGTTTTCCAGCTCGTTCACCACCGCTTTCAGCCGTTCCTCGAAATCGCCGCGATAGCGGGTGCCGGCCAGCAGCGAACCCATATCCAGCGCGAAGATGGTCGATTTCAGCAGCACTTCCGGCACATCGCCCTCGACGATGCGCTTGGCCAGGCCTTCGGCGATGGCGGTCTTGCCGACACCGGGATCGCCCACATAGAGCGGGTTGTTCTTGGTGCGGCGGCAAAGGATCTGGATCGTCCGCTCGATCTCGATATCGCGGCCGATGAGCGGGTCGATCTTGCCGGCCTGGGCTTTCTTATTAAGGTTGACGCAGTAATTGGACAGCGCGTCCTGCGCCCCGCCGCGGCGGTTGTTGGGCTTGTCCTCGCGTTCCGGCTCTTTGTCGCTTTCCGGACCGCCCGGCGTGCTGGAACCCTGCACCGGCCGCTGGGTCGAGCGTCCTGGCGATTTGGCGATGCCATGGCTGATGAAATTCACCGCGTCGAGGCGGGTCATATCCTGCAATTGCAGGAAATAGACCGCATGACTCTCGCGCTCACTGAACAGCGCGATCAGCACATTGGCGCCCGAGACCTCATCGCGGCCGGACGACTGCACATGAATCGCCGCGCGTTGCACCACGCGCTGAAAGCCAGCGGTGGGCTTGGGATCGCCAGGCCGATCCGTCGCCAGCCCCGCGAGGTCCTTGTCCAGGAACTCCCCCAGGTCGGCGCGCAGCTTATCGAGATCAACGCCGCAGGCCTTCAGCACCGCGGCGGCATCCACATCGTCGGCCAGGCCCAGCAGCAGATGCTCGAGCGTGGCGTATTCGTGGCGGCGTTTGCTCGCCAACGACAGAGAGCGATGCAGCGTCTGTTCAAGGTTCCGTGAAAGCATATCTCGCCGCTCCTACTCTCGTATGGCCCATGATGGGGGCCGCCTGACCGTGGTGTCCAGAAGGGCTTTTGCCCCGGGCGCCGCGATCACTCCTTCTCAATCGTGCACTGCAGAGGGTGCTGGTTTTGCCGCGCCAGGTCCATGACCTGTGTGACTTTTGTTTCAGCGACCTCATAGGTGAACACGCCGCAGACCCCGACTCCGCGGCGATGGACGTGCAGCATGATCTGGGTGGCCTCTTCCCGGTTCTTTTGGAAGAAGCGTTCCAGCACATGCACGACGAATTCCATCGGCGTGTAATCGTCGTTCAGCATCAGCACTTTATACATTGCGGGCTTACGGGTCTTCGGCCGGGCCTTGACCACCACGCCGGTGTTCGGTCCGTCCGTATTGCCGCCGCCGCTTCTGTCGTTGTCGCTCATCGTTCGTCCAAATCCATGCGCCGCGGCCCAGTTCGCACGCGCCCAAACCGAGGGGGCGGCGCTGCATGACCCGAAGCCTGAACCATATCGGAAGCTTGGCCCGAATTGAAAGGGGCCAGGGAACGCATGGCTGTCAGTTCCCCCGAACGAAAAAGGCCCGGGCAGCGTGCCCGGGCCTTTCGTCAAACAGAAAACGCCTCTTCGGGGGAGGAACCGTGGCGCTTTCCGGACCTCGTGCGGCCTGAAAAATCAGGCAGCCTTGCTGAAGCTTTCGACCGCAGTGGTGACGCGCGCGGTGATCGGGGCCAGCGCCTGCTCGGTGAGCTTGAGCGAGGCGTCGGTCAGGCGGCTGGACTCGCTCATGGACTTCTCCATGGCGGAACGGGCGAAGCTGGACTGCAGCTCAAACGCGTCCTTGAGGGACTTCATGCCGGCCAGCGCCTTGAAGACCGACATGGTCTCATCGAACTGAGCCTGGGCGGTCGCGGCAACCTGCTTCGACAGGTCCTGCACGCCGGCGGTCCAGATCTGGCTGGATTTCACGAATGCATCGACGTTGCTCTGATTGAAGGCAACGAATTCTTCGGCGGTTTTCATAGCTTTCTCCATACCTTGTTTGACTTGCTCGGTGGTGGTGTCGATCCCGGCGGTCGCCTTGGCGACGCCTTGCTTCAGGGTCGATACAGTCGCGTCGATGCCGGTCTTGGCAATGATCGCGGCAGGGGGAATAATTTCGGCCAACGGGGCGGCGGCTTCCAACGCCGGAGCGTCGATCGCCGGAGTCTCAGGCGGCAGCGTCGCAATCACGGGGGCGGCACTGACGTCTGCCGCGGCTGGGGTCACGTCGATCGTGGCAACCGCTGCGATTGCCTTCGGCTTGGCGGCCATGTCACACTCTCCGCAAGGGCAAACCGGGCGGAAACCGCGGTTAGCGGGGCGTTTGCCCGGTTGATCATTCTTATGCTGCACTGCAACACGAGCCCGATATAGGCGGCCGATCGGCCTGGATCAAGAAAAAAATGGTGCGCCGCACAAAAAACCTCCCTCGGTGGGCAGAAGCAGCCCCGCAGCCCCGCCGACGCCCACAGAAATATGGCAGCATCGCGTGATAACCCCTTATTTTTCTACGTTTTCGGATATTTTCAGGCTGGACACCGCCCTGTTGCGACACTTACAGTCCGGCCGAACGCCGTCTGAGGGATCGAAATGGCCACCGCCTCGCGTCAGCGACACATATTTGCATTATGCCTGTGTCTGGTGGCCGCCTGCGTGCTGTCCATCACCCCTGCCCGCGCCCAGATCGGGTCCGCCCGCTACAGCTCCATCGTCGTCGACGCCAATACCGGCAAAGTGTTCGAGTCGGTGAATGCCGACGCCATGCGCTACCCCGCCAGCCTCACCAAACTCATGACTCTCTACATGACGTTCGAGGCCCTGCGCGATCGGCGGATCACGCTGGAGCAGAACGTCCCGGTCTCCGCCCATGCCGCAAGCGCATCGCCCACGAAACTCGGGCTGGTGCCAGGGACCCGCATTACCGTGGAGCAGGCGATCCTCGGCCTGGTCACCAAGTCCGCTAATGACGCCGCCGCGGCGCTGGGCGAAATGCTCGGCGGCTCGGAAGACCGGTTCGCCCAGATGATGACGCTGCGCGCCCGCGGCCTGGGCATGAGCCGGACGACCTTCATGAATGCCTCCGGCCTGCCGGATGCCGAACAGCTCACCACCGCCCGCGACCTCGCGGTGCTGGCGCGCCATCTGCTCAGCGATTTCCCCGGCTACTACCGCTATTTCTCGGCCCCGCAATTCGTCTGGCAGCGGCGCACGATCTATAATCATGACCACCTGCTCCGCACCTACCCCGGCGCGGACGGCATGAAGACCGGCTTCACCGACGCATCCGGCTATAATCTGGTCACCAGCGCTGTCCGTGGCGGCGTCCGCCTCGTCGGAGTCGTGCTCGGCGCCGCATCGAATGGGGAGCGCGACCAGCACATGATTAACCTGCTGGATCAAAGCTATGCCCAGCTGGATATTCCGAATGAGCGCGGGGTGATGCGCGTTGCAAGCCACGCGATCATCAATGCCGCCCAGGCGGCCCCCTCGGACCGGGCACCGGTCGAAGCCGCGCCGTTAAACCGGGGCCGGGTCTCCAACATCGTCTGGGGCATCCAGGCGGGGACCTACCCGACCGAGAAATCCGCCCGCACCGCCGCCGCCAGCGCCCGGCGGCTGGCCGATGGGGGTGATATCCGTGTCGAACCGACAACGGTGAAGCATAAGCCGGCCTGGCGGGCGCAGGTCATGGGCCTGACCCAGGCCGATGCGCAGAGCGCCTGCACCGCGCTGATCCGGCACAAGACGCCTTGCATGGTATTGCGGGTCGATCCCCGCCAGATCGCCAGCCGGTAAGCGCCTATCGATCGTAGCGTTTGACGCCCTTGGCATCGGCCACCAGGGCGGTGTCGGCCAGCCCGATGAACAGGCCATTCTCCACGACGCCCACTGTCTGAGACAGCGCCTTTTCCAGTTCGGCCGGATCGTCCAGCGGCGGGAAGGCGCAGTCCAGGATCAGGTTACCGCCATCGGTCCGCACCGGCTGGTCGCTGTCCTTGCCCCAGCGCAGCACCGGCACGCCGCCCAGCGCGGCGATCCGGGTGGCCGTCGTCTCCCACCCAAAGGGAATCACCTCGACCGGCACCGGGACCCTGCCACCGAGGCGATCGACCAGCTTGGACGCATCGGCGATGATCACCAGCCGGCGGGACGTCGCGGCGACGATCTTCTCCCGCAGCAAGGCCCCGCCCAGACCCTTGACCAGATCAAGCGTTCCCGGCTGAATCTGATCGGCGCCATCGACGGTCAGATCGACCTGCTTCACGGTCGCGAAAGTCACCAGCCGGATGCCGCCGGCACGCGCCTGCTGCTCACTGCGGACGGAGGTCGGGATGGCCGTGATATCCAACCCCTCATCGCGCACCCGGCGG
>CAIUPC010000864.1 GCA_903900905.1 uncultured Acetobacteraceae bacterium | reverse complement strand
TCCCCACCTGCCAGTTTTTCGTTTCCGCGATCTGTGAATCCCATAGGGCTTGTCCGGGCCACCTATACCGGCACCGGTGCTGCGGGTGGTGGCCCGGACAAGCCGGGCCATGACGATTGAGGCAGGGTCGCGCACATTCGTTTCCGCGATCTGTGAACGCGGTAGGGCTTGCCCCGACCATCTCAGGTCAATGGGACGCCAACAAGAAAACCACGCGATATCAGATATTTAACGGCATAAAGAGTTGGCCGGGACAAGCCGAACCATGCTGACGGAGGGGCCCGGGCGTCAGATGCAATCGCACTGATGCAACCTTTTCCGTGCTGGATTGGCGCGTTACCATCGCTCAGATTGGCATCAATCTGGCGGCCTTTTTTACGATCCCGTCGATCCGGAGGTCGAGGGTTTTCGCATCTTCGGCGGGATCGGGGACCGGAAAAGTGCCGTAAGCGGTCACCTGGAGTGCCCCGTTCTTAGAATGGACGTCCATCCCGGGCTTCATTTGCCGCATGCCGATCCCCAACCGCTGCGCCGCCTCGCATTCGGGGGCCACCGCGGAAAGGAAGGCATTGAACTCGGACATCGCGAAAGCGGCCCTGTGTCGGGGGCAGCGTAACGGCATCGCGTCGTTCGGGGCATGGGCGCGCTATTTGAAAATAACCGGGCGGCGTTAACGGTTTCTCAATCTTTGAACTGTACACGAATACGGCCGGCGTGATTGGCTCGCCGGCCGTTCGCAAGGAGTGTGCGATGTACCAGCATCTCATTCTCCTGCTTGTTCTGATAGCGGTTCTTGGTCTTCGGGTCAAGATCGACATCGGGCCTAAGTAGGGGAGGGGCCGGTCCGGCAACGGGCCGGCCTGCCCCTTGCGAGGCTTCATCGCAGAAATGGCGCCAGCAGCCACAGGGGAATATCCGCCGCTGCCACCCGCCGGGCGAGGCCCAGCAGACTGTCATGGAACAGCGGAAATACATGCCAGAACATGACGTAAACCAGCGCGAACTGGGCGGCGATGCCGAGGATGCCGCCAAGAACGATCGGCCCGCTCAACACGCATGCCATCCAGGTCCGGTCGGCGCAAGGTGGCGCCTGCCGCGCGGGCATGGACCGCAGAAGGAGATTATTGATCGGGGGAAGGCCGCGGAACCACGACATGCCGCCAATCACCAGGTTGACCAGGCTGGGGATCATGGTGGACAGCAGCATCAAATACACAAAACCATATTCGGGCGCGCCGGGGTTTTTCCTGATCCCACAGAATAGCTCCCCGAGCGGCGGGATCATGGCTTTCGGGCCCTCGCGCCGCAGCCCCCGCGTCAGACCGAGGCACGCCCAGTCGAAGGGTGTATTGACCCAAGGGAGCACTGCGCAGGCCGGGGTAGGGGCAACAGTGGTCGCAAATAACCCGCCTGCGTTAACGGTTTCTCAGCCTTTGATCTGTACACGAATACGGCCGGTGTGATTGGCACACCGGCCGTTCGCAAGGAGTGTGCGATGCACAACCATCTCATTCTCCTGCTTGTTCTGATAGCGGTTCTTGGTCTTCGGGTCAAGATCGACATCGGGCGCAAGGTGGGGGAGGGCCGGTCCGGCAACGGGCCGGCCTGCCCCTTGCGAAGTCCGCCCGGGGTTACGCCACCCGCATCGGCTGCTAACCTCAACCGGAAACGCCAGGAGATCCCACCCATGCCCGTCGTCGAAACCGAACGCCACGGCCAAATCCTCGTGGTCCGGATGAACCGGCCCGAACGGCTCAACGCGCTGAACCATGAAATGCGGTCACTCCTCGCGGAGACCTGGACCGAGTTCCGCCACTCCGACAGGCTGGAAGTCGCGATCTTCACCGGCGCCGGCCGCGGCTTCTGCGCCGGGGAGGATATGAAGGAATCCCTGCAGGACGGCGCCCCCGGCGGCCGCCGCCCGGCGATGGAAGACCCGTTCATGTCCGGCGCCCTGGAAAAGCCGGTCATCGCCGCGATCAACGGCTTCGCCATGGGCGGCGGGTTCATGCTGGTGGAGCGCACCGACCTCCGCCTCGCCGCCCGCGGCACGGTGTTTGAAGTGTCGGAGGCCAAGCGCTGGCTGCTCGGCGGCTACAACCATGGCCATATCGCCAACGTGCCCTATCCGATCGCGATGGAAATGGCGCTGGGCTATCGCTTCACGGCCGAACGTTTCTACGAGCTGGGTTTCCTCAACCGCCTCACTGAGCCCGAAGACCTGATGCCGAGCGCCATGCAGATGGCCGAACATTTGCTGACCCTGCCGCCGGCGTCGCGCGTCAACACCGTGCATATGATGCGCCAGATGCGCCCGGCGCCGAGTGCGGAAATGCAGCGCCTCGCGGATGCCCTGCACAACCACGGCGCCAAAAGCGATCGCATGGAATCCCGCGCCGCCTTCGCGGAGAAGCGTAAGCCCAATTATATCGGCTGGGATGATCCCCAGGACCGGTACCGCCTGCCGACATTAGACTCGATCAAAGCGGCCGAGGGGTAACATCGGGGATCGCCGCCTATTTGTCATGAATCGTGAAATTATAAGCCTTGATCACATATTTCAGGGTGCTGCCGTACAGCGGGTCGGTCGCGTAAACCCCGGTCAGCGCGTCGGCGAAGGATTCCGGATCGTCTTTCTTCT
>CAIUPC010000863.1 GCA_903900905.1 uncultured Acetobacteraceae bacterium | reverse complement strand
TGGCGCAGGAGATTCTGGCCCGCGGCTGCGCCTCCACCGCTCTGGTCGCGGGGATGCATTTCAGCCTGCTCGGCCGTGTCGTCGATGCCGGCGCCTATCCCGAACCGGTGCTGGCCGATATCTGCGCCACGATGGCGCGCGCGGGTGGCACCATCAACAACTGCGTGACGGAGGCTGAACTCGGCAGCATCTCCCGCGGCGGGTTGCCGAGCATGGTGGCCGAGCGCGCCGAGGGCGGCTGGCTGCTGACCGGGCGTAAGATCTTTGTCACGGGCGCGCCGGTGCTGCGGTTTCTGGCCACCGCGGTGGTGTTGCCGCCGTCCGAGGCCGCGCCGCAGGGCGAGCTGGTCAGCGCATTGGGGGAGGGCGGATCGCCCGGCCTGTCGGTCGAACCGACCTGGAATGGCAGCCTGGGCCTGCGCGCCTGCGGCAACGACGATGTCGTGTACGACCGGGTCTTCGTTCCCGATGCGCGCATCGTTGAGCGGCTGGCGATCGGCGGCCCGCGCCGTCCGCAAGGCGGCAGCGCCTGGGCTTTGCCGCTGGCGGCCGGGGCGCTCGGCGTTGGCCAGGCCGCCTGCGACACCGCCGCGCATTATGCCAATAACCGCGTCCCCGCCGCTTTGGGCCAGCCGATCGCGAGCCAGCCGCATATTCAGCAGTGGATCGGGGAGATGGAGGTGCGTTTGCGCGCTGCCCGGGCCGCGCTGCACGATACCGCCCGGGCCTGCGTCGCCGGGGAGATCCCGCCGGAGGAGATGGCCGCGGCGGTGGGGGCGGTGAAATACCTGTGCTCCAACGCCGCCTGCGCGGTGACGGAGACGGCGTTGCGGGTGGCGGGCGGGTTCAGCATGACGCGGGCCTTGCCGCTGGAGCGCTATTTCCGCGACGCCCGCGGCGCCTTGTTCCAGCCGCCGCAGGACGATCTGGCGCTGATGCTGGTGGGGCGGACGACTTTGGCGGCGGAGAAGGGGCGCGCTACAACCACCCCTGCGTCTTGAAGCTGACCCATTTCGTGCCGGCGATGATGACGTGGTCGAGCAACGTGATACTCAACGCCGCAGCCGCCTTCTGCACGGCCTGGGTCATCGCCATGTCCTCGCGGGAGGCGGTTGGATCGCCGCTCGGATGGTTGTGCACCAGCACAATGCCCGCGGCGTTCAGTTCCAGCGCCCGGCGCACAACCTCCCGCGGATAGACCGGTGTGTGGTTGATGGTGCCACGGCCATGGACCTCATCGGCCAGCAGGCGGTTCTTGCTATCCAGATACAGCACCCGCGCCTGCTCGACCCGCTCCCGCGCCAAGGTCCCGATCAGATAATCCAACAGCCGCCCCCAATCCTTCAGGATCGGCTGTTCCTTCAACTCCTCCCGCAGGAGGCGCAGGGCCGCGCCCTGGACCAGTTTCAGCGCCGCCGCCCCGGCCTCCCCCACGCCATCGACCCCCAGCAATTCACCGGGTCCGGCGGATATGGTGGCGGCGAAACTGCCGAAACGGTCCAGCAGCAGCCGGGCAATGGGCTTGGTGTCCCGGCGCGGGAGGGCCAGGAACAGCACCATTTCCAGCATTTCATGGTCCGCCAGCGCGTCCGGCCCGGCGGTCAGCAGCCGGGTACGCATGCGGGCGCGATGGCCGTCCACGCCATGGACGCCGGGGCGCGGCCCGGGCAGGGCCTCGGTCAGATCAAACAAGCTCTGGGCCTCGGCCAATCCAGCCGCACGCACGCGCGTCGCCATCGTCACCCGCCATGGTGGTCTGGCGGGGACTCTACCGGCGAAGGGTTAAGATTTAGCTAACGCCGAGCGGCGGTTTGTCCATTCCGGCGGGGGAGAGGGTGAAAATCTCGCACCCGTCGTCGGTGACGCCGATCATATGCTCGAACTGGGCGGAGAGGCTGCGGTCGCGGGTGACGGCGGTCCAGCCGTCGTCGAGCACCTTCACCTCCGGCCGGCCAGCATTCACCATGGGTTCGATGGTGAAGAACATGCCGGCCTTCAGCACCGGGCCTTCGCCCGGCCGGCCGAAATGCAGCACGTTCGGGGCTTCGTGGAAGCGCCGGCCGATACCATGGCCGCAGAAATCGCGGACGACGCTGAAGCGGTGGCCTTCGACGAAGGACTGGATGGCATGACCGATATCGCCCAGCGTCTTGCCCGGCTTCACCGCGCGCACGCCGCGCATCAGCGATTCATAGGTGACCTCGATCAGATTGCGCGCCTTGGTGGAGGGCTGCCCCGCCGCGTACATCCGCGAGGAATCCCCGTGCCAGCCGTCCAGGATCACGGTCACGTCGATATTGAGCACATCCCCGTTCTCCAGCTTCCGATCACCGGGAATGCCGTGACAGACGACGTGGTTGATGGAGGTGCAGATGGATTTCGGGAAGCCGCGATAGTTCAGCGGCGCCGGGATGGCCCCATGCGCGAGGATGAAATCGTGGCAGATTTTATCGAGGGCCGCGGTTGAGACGCCGGGGCGGACATGCTCGTAGATCATGTCGAGCGTTTCGGCGGCCAGACGGCCGGCCGCGCGCATGCCGACATAATCCTCCGGCGCGTGGATTGTAATGCGTCTCGCGTCGGCTCCGCCGTCCATCACTCGTACTCCACCCGCCCAGGGTCTATGCCCGGAATTTCCCGGCTGATTTTCGCAACATGCGCAACCAGGGGGGCTGGTGCAAGACTGGTCTCACCCCCAATACCGGCAAACGGCCTCAGCGCACACGCCGCGACAAGTACTGTCCGCCGTTCGAGATGACTGCCCCGCTGAACACGACGGTCGCAACCGTATGCAATTGCGCTGGAGAGAGCCAACCCCATTGTTCCGGCATGAGGTAGTGCCAAACCACGGCGCCGACGGCAAAACCGTATAGGGTGAATGCGACCTTCACCCCCCAATTGAACAGCCAATGAACAGTGTCCTTTAAGCTCTCATTCCGATTGTGTTCGTTTTCCCTCGATTTTTGCTCAAGGGTTTTATCTGAGAACGCAAACAATTCGCTCGTGGCTTTTCCTCTGTCAGTTTCCAGAGGGCCTTCGGCATTCGCCGCATCCAGTGGCGGAATGCGGCGGCGCGCGCGATTAGGCGGCGACGGGGGCTCGGTCACGGGCGAGCTGGGTATAATGTTCAGCGATAAGATCGTCGGGTATCTGCGCGGCCCAGGAATCAGCTGACCAGGTTTTCGCCCAAGGGGTGTCGGGTTGATGGGTCAACGCCGAGAGGCGAATACCGGTGAGATGCCCATAAATTTCAAAGGTCTGATCGATAATATCCGCCTCGATTTCATCCAGTGGCGCTTCCTTACCCGGGGCAAGTGGCAAAGGGGCGGTAATTGGGTCGGACCCATAAGCCTTTATGCTCCGATAAAGCCTCGGGATGACCGGGCCGAATTTCCATGCTTCGATGTGATCTTTGATCAGCGGTCGACGGTACATACCCAGCATCCAGCCGTGCGCGATATAAACCAGCTTCATCAGTTGAAGTGGGTTGAGCGCTTGGCCCTTGTCCTCGGCCAATTTAAGGAACCTGTTTGCGACGGTGTGGGCACCCGTAGCCATTTTCCGCTCCTCTACAGACGTTCGTAGTCTGTTCTATCTATAGTAGCATTCCAGTGGTCGTTGACAAGGGCGACGCAACGACAACACCCCCAATAGCCAAACAACCCCGCGCCGGAGTATTCAGCGCGGCATGATCATCGACATGCACACCCATGCCGGGCGGCCGCGCCGCACCGGCGACGTGGATCGCGCCGTGCTCGCCACCATGGCGCCCAACGGTATTGGCGCCGCCGTGGTTGCGGCCATCGCCGACATCCCCATGATCCGCCGCAACCCCGAGACCAAGCGCCTGGAGAAATTCCGCGACGGCGACCCCGGCGAATGCATGGCGGCGGTGGAAAACTACCTGAGTAGCTTCGAAGCCGCGGGCATGCGCATCGCGCGGGAGCCTGGCGATATCCGGATCGATGACCCGTCTTTGGTCCTGGCGATCGAGGGCTGCGACTTCCTGGAAGGCAATCTGGATCGTCTCGACGCCATGGCCGCGCGCGGCGTGCGCAGCATCCAGCTCACCCATTATCTGGTGAACGAGACCGGCGATATCCAGACCGAACCGCCGGTGCATGGCGGCCTGACCGCGTTCGGTGCCGCCGCCGTCCGGCGCATGAACCAATGCGGCATCATCGTCGATGTCGCCCATTGTTCAGAGGACACCGTCAAAGGCGTGGTCGGCGCGACCAGCAAACCCATCCTCTGCACCCACGCCAATCTGAAAGAGCCGGGCCATCCCGACGGCGATCATCTGCGCTACCTCAGCCCGGACTACGCGCGGATGGTGGTGGAGACCGATGGCGTTATCGGCGCCTGGATCGCGGTGCTGTGGCGGGAGAAGCTGCCTGGCATGATCCGCCAGCTGTTCCGCACCATCGACGCCGTCGGCATCGACCATGTTGGGATCGGTACCGATATGCCGGCCGGGGTGGCCGCGACCGAAATGCCCGATTTCTCCCGCCATCAGGAGATCGTCGCGGCCATGCGCGATCGCGGCATGACGGCGGAAGAGGTCGAGAAAGTCTGCTCCGGCAATTGGCTGCGGGTCTTCAACAAGGCGCGTGGCTGATGGATCAGGACCAACAACGCCAGGCCGCGGCGGAAGCGGCCGCTTCCCTGGTCGAAAACGGGATGGTGGTCGGCCTCGGCACCGGCTCAACCGCGGCGCATTTCATCGCCGCGCTGATCCGCCGGGTGCGCGATGAGGGGTTGGACATCACGGCTATCCCGACCTCAGTGCGTAGCGAGGCGCAGGCGCGTGCCGGCGGCATCCGTCTGGTGACTTTCGCGACCGTGAAGCAGGTCGATCTGACCGTCGATGGCGCCGATCAGATTCAGCCGGGAACGCTTGATCTGGTGAAGGGTCTGGGCGGGGCCTTGCTGCGGGAGAAGATCGTCGCCGCGACGTCCCGCCGGCTGGTGATCATCGCCGATGCGTCCAAGCTGGTTGAGCGCCTCGGTGGCAAGGTCCCGGTGCCGGTCGAGGTTATTCCCTTTGGGTGGGAGACGACGGCCACCCGGATCGCCGCGCTGGGCGGCGTGCCGGTGCTGCGCTGGGGCAAGGACAGCGACCAGCCGGTGCGGACCGATGGCGGTAACCTGATCCT
>CAIUPC010000862.1 GCA_903900905.1 uncultured Acetobacteraceae bacterium | reverse complement strand
TGACCCGCGTGCCGCCCATCGTGGCGGTGCCGAGGCCGAGGGTCGTGACCTCCAGCGCGGTGCGTCCGACTTTGCGTTTTTCCCAGGTTGGCATTGCGGCGTCCTCCTTGTGTGGCGCGCAATGCAGCGGTTTCGGCGGGGTTGCGCAAGCGGTGGTGCCGGGCGCCAGGATCAGCGCGGTGATACGGCCGGGGGATTTTGACGTACAGATGGCTTTACGGGAGGGCTGCGGTGACCGCGGCCAGGCAGAGAGGTTCCCGTCACGGTCTGGCCCGTCAGACTTTATCGGTTGGCCTCAATGTGGTGGTTGAAATTCTCGGCTGGCCGCCCCAATCGGCTGGCTTCCAGATAGAGGTCCAGGTCAGACGTCAGCAAGACATGGTCCTCGAAAACCGGATCCAGCAAAGCGGCATCAGTTATCCCAAGCCGCTGATACGCGGGATGCCCGGCTGCCTTTGCGCTCTCGATGAATACTTCATCAGCCTTTTCGATGAAGATTTTCAGCATGCGTCCGATATCAGAGCGGGCAGGTTCATGGATTTGGCGCGCGAGGTTGGATGCCTCGGTCAGCGTGTTCGGAGTGACGACGATACGCTCCGCGCCCGCCAAAATCCCGTTCAACAACTCGAAATCGGCGTCCGTATATACCTGTAAACGCTTGTGTTTGCCGATATAGTCTGACGAAGCCGAGCCGACCACCAATAGAACGAGTAAATTGGCGTCCAGGAGAACGGCCTTACCGCGCATCGGCGGTTTCGCGGTTTCTGACCGATATCGCCTTCCCATCGTTGGCGATGACGACAACCTTATAGGTCCGGCGGGACGGTTGCGTCGTCAGAATCCCGAAAGGTTGATCCCAAGGGCGCGAAAAACCCAGCGTGATGCGCCATTGCTCGTGTGAATCGTCGTACTCAACCTCTTCAAGGCCCAGGTGGACGATGCTCTCGGACGCATAGAGGTCCGCGAGATGCTGCTTGGCGGCCCTCACCGCTTCCTTGACGTCCATTGCCATACCCCTGATCGATGACGTTCAATCATACCATGCGCGACAATGCGGTGACATGTTAATCCCCGTCGGCCGCGGGCATCGTGGGCGATCCCATGAAGGCCACCAGGACTATTCCGCATGCTGTCATGGCAACCGGTTCAGCCGCTCTTGCATCAGCCCGAAGAAACCCGCGCTATCAAGCGTCTCCAACACCAGCGCATGCGGCGGAACGCCCGTGCGTCCCCAGCGGTCGATGACCGTGCGCCCCCGGCCAGGTCCAGGACCAAGATCCATCGACACCGCCGCCGGCCGGGTCGTGAACAGATCGGGCCGCAGCAACCAGGCCACCGCGCAGGGATCGTGCAACGGCGCGCCAGTCCCGCCCAGCCGGCGGGACAAGGGCACGCTGCCCTGAATGTCGCAGGCGGCGGTCAGGCAGCGCCCGGTGCCGGATGCGCGCCAGGCGGCGAGATGCGCCGGGGTCGCCAGCGCCTGAGCCGTCAACTCCAGCGTCGCGAACACGATCCTGGCGCCGCTTGCCAGCAGGACGGCCAGAGCCTCCGGATCGCTCAGGGCGTTGAACTCGGCGGCCGGTGTCGCGTTGCCCTCACCCCAGGCGCCGCTCATGAGGACGATTTCAGACACATTATCAATCAGATGTGGCTCGGTCATCAAAGCCAACGCGAAGTTGGTGATCGGCGCGATGCCGACAAGGGTCACCGGTTCGGGCGCAGCGCGCAGGATGGCCCGGATCGTGTCGGCTGCGACGCCAGGGGCGGGATCACCGCCGGGCGGCAGCACCACGCCGCCCAGCCCGTCATCGCCATGGACGCGGGTCTCGCTTTTGAACGCGCCCAGTATGGGCCGATCCGCGCCGGCGAAGACGGGGACGCTGGACCCGGTCAGAGCGACCAGGGCCAGGGCATTGGCCAACGTGCGGTCCAGCCCGACATTGCCGCCGGCCACGGTGACCGCCAGTACGTCCAACTCGGGCGAGGCCAGGGCCAGGAACAGCGCCAAGGCGTCGTCGGTGCCGGGATCGCAATCGAGGATGATCGGTCGGGGCATGGGCCTCTCCTTGCTGACGGAGGGGCAGGGTGGCAGGCTGGCGCGTCATGTCCAGCCCTTCCGATGATGTCCTGGTGATCGCCGTGCCGGCCCAGCAATCCCCCATGGGCCCGCCCGACAAGGCCCGGGTGCGGGCTTTTAAGCGGCATCTGGTGGAATCGCTGCGGGATCTGCGCGCGGCGCGGCACCCCGAACGCCTGATCCAGCCTGCCACGCCGCCGCCCGAGGGTTTCGCGGCCACGGTGGTGCAAGCCGGTTGCACCCAGTGCCAGGGCTATTGCTGCCGCGGCGGCGGCGACCATGCCTATATCGATGAACGCACCCTGGCACGGGTGCGCCAGGCCCGGCCGGCGCTCGATGCCACGGGCATCATCGCCTTATACACGCGGGCGATCGCGGCTGAGGCCAATGCCGGGTCCTGCCTGTTTCATGGCGTTCACGGGTGCACCCTGGCGCAACCGCTGCGGGCGGAGCTGTGCAACACCTATTATTGCAATGGGTTGCGGGATTTTCTGCGCCTACCGAGGCAGCCGGACAAGGTCCGGATCGAAGCCGCGCGTGGCTCGATCCGTCGCACCTCCGCTGTCTTGCGGCGGGACAGCGGTTAGCGCGGAACCACACGACACCCACAAAAACAGGGGGATAGCGCACGCTGGCGGTTTACCGCGGAGCCCAAACGATTGCATTTGGCGACGATGCGTTGCGGCCCTAACCCCCGTCATCCCCGGACTTGTTCCGGGGACCAATCGCGGCACCTGCGGAAACCCTGGTCCCCGGGACAAGCCCGGGGATGACGGAAATGACAGGGAAGAGCCGCGTCGTAGGCGATCCCAATGCCGCTCACCGTCAACCACCCCACCCTAAAGCCGAGACATAACCTCGCGGGAGAAGTCACTGGCCAAACGCCATTTTGCGTCATTGCCGGTGGCGAAAATCAGCTCCTGCAACCCGTCCTGCTCGAGGCCGCGAATCTGTTCCACCAGCTCATCCGCCGTGCCCACCAGGCTGGTATCGCGGATCAGCTGCTCATCGATCAGCGCCGCCTCGCCCGGATGCAGCTGGGTGTAGTGGTATTCATGGGTGCGGAAATGCCGGTATTCCGGTGGGGTTTGCGCCACCAGGGCGCAATAGGGCTCCCAGATGCGTTGCAGGAACGGCGGCGGTGCGATCCCGCGTTCGGCCACCGTGTCGTAGAAATAGTAAACGCTGGCCATGATGTTGGGCCCGATCGCGGCCTTGATGCGGTCGGAATCCGCGCGCTCGCCTTTTTCCAGCAAAGCGACGTTGACCAAAGCGGCGTTGCGGTAACCCGCCATGCTGCGGCTGGATCGCGCCGCGCCCTGGCGGACATGGCCCATCGCCTCCGCCACCGGAATGCCGCGCGGGGGAATGGCGAACACCAGCCCGTCGCCGTGTTCGCCGGCCAGCGCCATCGCCCGCGGCCCGAAGCCGGAGACATAGAGCGGGATCCGCGGCAGCAGGTTCATGTAGCGCGTGTCGTGCATCAGCATCTTGATGGGGCGGGTGACCCCGTTGAACGTGTAATCCACGATCTCACCCCGCAGCAGCGCCGCCAGCACCCGCAGATATTCGTCAAACTCCCGTATTTTCATAGGCTTCTGGCCCATGGTGCGCATGGCGGTGTTGCCGGTGCCGATCCCGAGGAAGACCCGGCCGGGGGCGAGGCGGTTGAGCGTGGCCATCGCGCTGACCTGCACCTGGGGAATGCGGGTGCCGCAGATCGCGGTGCCGGGGCCAATGCGCAGGGTGCGCGTCTGCTGCGCTGCCAGCGCCAGCACCGCGTAGCAGTCGGAGAACAAGGCCTGGCTGTCGGCCACCCAGACGCTGTCATAGCCCAGCGTTTCCGCGTGGTTAAAGAAACCGATCTCGTCGATATTGGCCATGACGCAGAAGCCGAATTTCATGTGTATCCTCCCCGCCTGAACCTGCCATGCGTGGCAGGATGTAACTTCGATTGCCCCGGCCGGGCCGGGCGTGGCAGGAACCCGCCATGCTGAACCGCCGTCTTCTCCTCGCCGCACCGATTCCCGCGCTGCTGCCAGGCCGCGCCTTCGCCGCCACCGAAAGCTTCCAGGACTTCCTGGTGGGCCTGCGGGCCGAGGCCCGCAAGGCTGGCATCGCCGCCGCCACGTTGGATCGCGCGCTGGCGGGTATCAAGCCCAACCAGGCGGTGATCGATCGCGACCGCAAGCAGCCCGAGTTCACCATGACCTGGGCGCGCTACCGCGGCCTGCTGGTGACCGATAAGCGCATTGACGAAGGCCGCGCCGCCGTCGCCCAGAATCTGGGCCTGCTGCGCCGGGTGCAGGACCAGTATGGCGTCGCCGCCGGGGTGGTCGCGGGCATCTGGGGGCTGGAATCCAGCTTCGGCAAGGAGACCGGCAACTTCCACGTCGTCGAAGCCCTCGCCACCCTCGCCTGGGAAGGAAGGCGGGCCAAATTCTTCCGCGCCGAGTTGATAGCGGCGCTCAAGATCCTCGATCACGGCGATATCGCACCCGGGAAGATGACGGGCAGCTACGCCGGCGCGATGGGCCAGCCGCAGTTCATGCCGACCAGTTACCTGAGCTATGCCGTTGATTTTGAGGGACATGGCAAGCGCGACATCTGGACCAGCAAGGCCGATGTGCTGGGCTCTATCGGCAACTACCTCGCCAAATCCGGCTGGCGCGCCGGGGAGGTCTGGGGTCAGCAGGTGACCCTGCCAGCCGGCTTCGACGCCAGCGCGATCGGGCGGGAGAACAAGCGGCCCCTCGGTGACTGGGCCAAAGCCGGGGTGCGGCCGCTCGCCGGTAACTGGCGCTCCGCTCCCGAAAGCGCGGCCGCGATTGTCGCCCCCGATGGCGCCCAGGGGGAGGCCTTCGTGGTCCACACCAACTTCAACGCCATCCGCCGCTACAATCCCTCCGACTTCTACGCAATCGCGGTCGGCCTTATCGGCGATCAGGTGACGGGATGAGCCGGCCCGCGGCCCTGCTTCTCGCCGGCCTGACGATGCTCGCCGGCTGCATGCCGGCGGTAACGCCCAAGCCGCAGTATGAACTGGGAAAATCCTATCAGGTCAAAGGCTTCTGGTACTATCCGGCGGAGAATTACGCGCTCAACGAAACCGGCCTCGCCGCGGTATTCAGCGGCCCGCACGCGCCGCTCACCGCGAATGGCGAGTTGTTCGACCAGGACGCCCTGATCATCGCGCACCCGACCCTGCAACTGCCGGCCATCGCGCGTCTGACCAATCTGGAAACCGGGTCCTCCCTCGTGGTCCGCGTCAACGACCGCGGCACCGGCAATCCGCATCGGCTGGTTGAGGTCAGCCGCCGCGTCGCGACCCTGCTGAACATCCGGGCGGCGACGCCGGTGCGGCTGGAGGTTATGGCGGCCGAAAGCCAGGCCGCGATCGAGGGGCTGGCCGGCGTACCGAGCCTCGCGCTGACCACCGCGCCGCGGGATGCGATCAAATCCGACAGCCTGGCGCCACCGTCGGGCGTGCGAGAGGGCGGTGGCCGCACCGGCGCCACGCTTGGCATCGCCGCCGCGCCGACCGTCGCGCCCGCCGCCGCCGTGACCCGGTTGCCCGAGGTCGTAACCCAGGGCCCGCGCCAGCCCAGCCGTTTATGGGTGCGACTCGATACGTTTGAGGAGTACCAATACGCCGCGATCCAACGCGCGAAACTCGCCTATCTCGGCGCCACCATCGAATCCGCCTTTGATCGGCGCAGCCACCGCTTTTGGGTACGGGTCGGACCCATGGAAACGGTGCGCCAGGCCGACGACACCTTGGACGCGGCCTTCGCCGCCGGTATCCCCGATGCCCGCATCGTCGCCGAGTAAGCAGGAGAGATCAGGACCATGTTAAGCCGCCGCCTCGCATTGCTGGTCTCCGCGATGGGTTCCCTGTGGGCCGGCGCCGTCCCGGCTCAGGCCCAGCAACAGCCCAAGCGAGGCCTGCCGCCGAAGGTCATCGCCCGTCTGAGGGCGAAGGATGCGGCACCGGCGGGGACGCCGGCCGATACGCCCCTGGGTCCGCTCGACACCGCCGCCAAATGGGCGATCGCGATCGATTTCACCACCGGCGCCACGCTGCTGGAAAAGGCGGCGGATGACGACATGCCGCCCTCATCCATGACCAAGCTCATGACCATCTATCTGGTCTATGAGCGCCTGAAGCAGGGCAGGATGCGGCTGGAAGACGAGCTGAACGTCACCGAACGCGCCTGGCGCATGAGCGGGTCCAAGATGTTCGTGCAAGTCGGCGCGCAGGTGAAGGTCGAAGACCTGATCCGCGGCGTCATCGTGCAATCCGGCAATGACGCCGCGATCGTCTTCGCGGAGGCGATCTCCGGTTCCGAAGAGCAGTTCGCCGAACTGATGAACGCCAAGGCGAAAGAACTCGGCCTCCAGCATACCAATTTCCGCAACGCCACCGGCTGGCCCGATCCGGAGCAGCGCATGAGCGCGCGCGACATCGCCACGGTCGCCCGGCGGATCATCCAGGATTTCCCGGAGTATTACCATTATGACTCTGAGAAATCATACAAATACAATGGGATAGATCAAGGCAACCGCAACCCGATGGTGCAGAAGGGCACGGCCGACGGGTTGAAGACCGGGCACACCGATGCCGGCGGTTACGGGCTGGCCGCCAGCGCCATTCGCAACGGCCGCCGGATCGTGCTGGTCCTGAACGGCATGGCCTCCATGCGCGAGCGCGCCGAGGAAGGCGATCGTCTCATGGACTGGTGCTTCGCCAATTTCGAAGATGTGACCCTGTTTTCGGCCGGGGAGGTGGTGGAGCGGACCCCGGTCTGGCTCGGCACCAGCCGCGATGTGCCATTGGTCGCCGGGCGGGATCTGACCGTCACGCTGCCGCGCAACTGGCGCAATACCGCCGCTGTGAAGCTGTCCTACGAAAGCCCGGTCAAGGCGCCGATCATGAAGGGCGATATTCTGGGGAAGATCACGATGACGGGGCGGGGGGTGCCACCGTTGACGGCCGACTTGCTGGCCGGGGCCGATGTCCCGCGTCTCGGCCTGCCGGGCCGGGCGATGGCCATGCTCTCCCGCCTCACGGGCGGCGGCGGTTAGGCGGTGATCCCGGGTCCCGGCCGCTTCATCACGCTGGAAGGCGGGGAGGGCGCCGGCAAATCCACCCAGGCGGCGCTGCTGGCCGATACCTTATGCGCCCGCGGGATCCCGGTGTTGCGCACCCGTGAACCCGGCGGCGCGCCGGGGGCGGAGATATTGCGCAACCTGCTGCTGACCGGTGGCACCGATTGGGCGCCCGGCGCCGAGGTGCTGCTGCACTTCGCCGCCCGCGCCGAGCATGTCGCCAAGACCATCCGCCCGGCTTTAGAGGCGGGCATGTGGGTCGTATGCGACCGGTTCTATGACTCGACCCTCGCTTATCAGGGCTTCGGCCAGGGCGCGGACACGGCTTACATCACCGCGTTGATTGGCCTGGTCGGGCTGGTGCCGGATCTGACGCTGCTGCTGGATGTCCCGGATGTCGTCGGCGCTGACAGGCTGCGGGGGCGGGGAGGGGCGTCAGACCGGTATGAGCGGCTGGATGGCGCATTTCACGCCCGGGTCAATGCGGGCTTCCGCGCGATCGCGGCGGCGGAACCCGGCCGCTGCGTTGTCATTTCGGCAGATCAGGCAATCCCGCTTGTGCATCAAGAGATCATGGCGGCGGTAGGGGTTCGGCTGGCAGAATGACAAGTGGCCGCCGCGGTGGCGCGACGGCGAAGGCACCTGAAAGGGGACGGTCCGATGTGGCGTAATCTTTCTCTGCTGATGTTTGTTGTTGTCCTCGGCGGCTGCGCGGCCTTCGTGTGGATCACCAGCGCGGCGCTGCCGCCTGTGGTCGCGTCGCATTTCGCGGCCTCGGGGCGCGCCAACGGGTTCGCGCCGTATGAAATCTATGTTCGCTTCATGCTGGGCATGATCGTCGTGGTGCCGGGCCTGTCGGTCATCATTCCGCGCCTGGGCATCAACCGCCCCAATGCGCGCATCAATCTGCCGAATGGCGCCTATTGGCTGGCGCCCGCGCGGCGGCAGGACACGATCGATTATCTATGCGGCCATATGGCGGTGTTCGGCATGATGCTGGCGCTGTTTCTGACCTATGTGCACTGGATGGTCCTGGCGGCGAACCTCCACACGCCCCCCGATCTGCCCGGGGAGGCGTTTCTGCAGGCCATGGCCGGTTTCATCGCCGCCGTGGTGGTGTGGGTCATCCTGATGTTCCGGCGCTTCCGCCGTGTCGCGGGGTGAAAAGCGACGCAGGGAATACCAGGCGCCGTTGCTGTTGACTCATGCTCTCCCCGTCATGGCCCGGCTTGTCCGGGCCAACCCCGCCCGCACCGTGCCGCGATAGGTGGCCCGGACAAGCCCTACCG
>CAIUPC010000861.1 GCA_903900905.1 uncultured Acetobacteraceae bacterium | reverse complement strand
TGCCAGTTTCTGCCTAAAGAAAACTCACTCTGACCAATTTCGCGTCGTCCTGACTGCCAAAACTGGCCGCCCTTGCTGGCATGTCATTTGCACCGTCACACTCATCCCATCACGCGGAGGAGTGCAGATCATGCCACCGGCTTTGACGGACGACGCCCTCGACTACCTCATGCAAAGCGCGGGTCTGGTTCTGACCGACGCGCAAAAAGCCGATCTCAAAACGATCCA
Organism: uncultured Acetobacteraceae bacterium; assembly: GCA_903900905.1. Classification (GTDB taxonomy): domain Bacteria; phylum Pseudomonadota; class Alphaproteobacteria; order Acetobacterales; family Acetobacteraceae; genus Rhodopila. The sequence goes on along the minus strand of CAIUPC010000861.1, from coordinate 4,525 downwards.
TGAGGGGCTGACGGCGATGAAAGCCCGCGTGCGCCAGCCCCGCGGGCACATGGCGGAACCGGCGCATGGCTTCGCCTTCACCGGGGAGGACGCGCCATGACCATCCCCACCATCGCCGAAGCCGCATCGCTGATCGCGGCGCGCAAACTATCCCCGGTCGAGTTGACCCAGGCCTGCCTGGACCGCATGACGCGGATGGATGGCGCGCTCAATGCCTTCATCCTGCCGACGCAGGAGCGGGCGCTGGCCGATGCGCGCGCCGCGGAAGCCGAGATCATGAAGGACGGGCCGCGCGGCAAGCTGCATGGCATTCCCATGGGGCTGAAGGACATCGTCGATACCGCCGGTATTCCCACGACCTGCCAGTCCCGTTTGCTGGCGGGCAATGTGCCGACAACCGACGCGGCCTGTGCCCGCAGCCTGGCTGCCGCCGGCACGGTGCTGATGGGCAAGCTCACCACGCATGAGTTCGCCGATGGCGGGCCGAGTTTCGATCTGCCCGCGCCGCCGGCCCGCAATCCCTGGAACACCGATCATTTCACCGCCGGCTCATCCTCCGGCACCGGCGCCGCGGTTGCCTCCGGCATGATCCTCTGCGGCATCGGCACCGACACCGGCGGTTCGATCCGCGGCCCGGCGGCCTTGTGCGGCATCGCCGGGATCAAGCCGACCTATGGGCTGGTGTCGCGGGCGGGGGTGGCGCCGGCGGCATTCAGCCTCGACACGATCGGGCCCATGGCCTGGACGGCGGAGGATTGCGCCATCATGCTGCAAGCCCTCGCCGGCTACGACCCGGCTGATCCGGCCAGCGCCGATCGGCCGGTGCCGGATTTCTCGGCGTTGTTGGGGACGGGGCTGAAGGGGGTGCGGATCGGGATTATCCGGCATTTTCACGAAACGGATTCCCCCGTTTCGCCAGCCGTGCAAGCGGGCATCGACAATGCCGTCGCGGCGTTCCAGGCGATGGGCGCCGTGATCAGCGACGTCACGCTCTCCCCCATGCAGGACTGGCACGCCTGTGGCAGCCTGATTTCCATGACCGAGCGTGCCACCGCCTATGAGGAATGGGCCCGCACAAGGCTGAGTGAATTCAGCGAACGCGTGCAGCGCCGGCTGATGCTGGGCGCGATGGTGTCCGGTGTGGATTACCTGCAGGCCGTGCGGCGGCGGCGCGAATTGCGGGCGGAACTGCGGGTGGCGATGGCGGATCTGGACGTGGTGCTGACCGCGGCGGCGTTCGGCGAAGCCCCAAAAATGGACGCCATCCCCCGCTGGGACGTCTTCGATCGGCCCAGCATCACCATCCCGTTCAACGTGGCGGGCTATCCGGCGATGTCGGTCTGCTCGGGCTTCGGGCCGAATGGCTTGCCGGTGTCGTTGCAGATCGTGGGCAAGCCGTTCCAGGAAGCGACGGTTTTCCAGGTCGCGGATGCGTTCGAAAAGGAAACCGGCTTCCGCGCGCGGCGGCCGGCGATGGTTGGGCAGGTTTAACCGAAAAAGGCGACAATCATGGCATTCCATACCCTGCGTGCTGCCCCCGAGACGGTTCGTCTCGGCGTGTTCGATGCTGCGTTTCCGGCCGTTTACCATGTGGAATCCGGCGACACGGTCGAAGTCCAATGCGTCTCCGGCCGTGATGAGGTCCTGCCGGCGGCGGATACCGGCCTGGAATCGCCCCCGGAACTGCTGGCCATTCTGGCCGCCAATCCGGAGTCGAAGGCGGGTCATATCGTGACCGGCCCGATCGCGGTGGCCGGCGCGATGCCCGGCGATACGCTGGAAATCCGTATCGACAAGATCGAGCCAGGCGCGAACTGGGGCTACAACCTGATCCGCCCGCTCGCCGGCACGCTGCCGGAGGATTTCCACGAATTCACCCTCATGCATATCCCGGTCGATCGGGATCGGCGGACCTGTTCCTTGCCCTGGGGCACGGAACTGGAGCTGGCGCCGTTCTTCGGCGTGATGGGCGTCGCGCCGCCGCCGGCCTTCGGACGCATCGCCTCCAAGGAGCCGCGCATCCATGGCGGCAACCTCGACAACAAGGAACTGACCGCCGGTTCGACGCTGTTTCTGCCGGTCTGGGTGCCCGGCGCGAATTTCTCCGTCGGCGATGGCCACGGCGTGCAAGGCGATGGGGAGGTCTGCGTCACCGCGCTGGAAATGTGCCTGACCGGGACCTTCACCTTCGTGCTGCACAAGAACACCGGCCAGGTTCAGCCGCGGGCAGAAACCCCGACGCATTACATCACCATGGGGATGAATGAGGATCTGGATCAGGCGATGAAGCAGGCATTGCGGGAGATGATCGCCTTCATCTGCCAACGCTCCAACCTGTCGCGCGAACAGGCCTATTCCTTCTGCTCCCTGGCGGTTGATTTCCATGTCACGCAGACCGTGAATGGCGAAAAGGGCGTGCATGGCATGCTGAAAAAGGGTCTGCTGTTTTAGCCGTGATGGAGACTCCGATGTCCTACGCTACTGAACCCGCGCATATGACGGCCTCCGAGGCCGCGGGACTGATCGCCTCGAAGCAAATGTCGTGTGAGGAGCTGGCACGATCCTGCCTGGCCCGGGTTTCCGCGCGGGACGCGGCGGTGAAGGCCTGGCTTTGGCTCGACCCGGATCATGTGATCCGGCGGGCGCGGGAACTCGACAAGCTGGCGCCGAAAGGCCCGCTGCATGGGCTACCGATCGGGGTGAAGGACATCATCGATACGGCGGATTATCCGACGACGCAGAACTCCCCGATTTACGACGAGATGCGGGTGGGCCGGGACGCGGCCTGCGTCGGGGTGGTGCGCGGCAATGGGGCGCTGATTTTCGGCAAGACCGATACGGTGGAGTTTGCATCCGGTGGGCGCAAGGCGGTCACGCGCAATCCCTACGACCCCGCGCATACGCCAGGCGGGTCGTCCTCCGGCTCCGGCGCGGCCGTCGGCGATTACCAGGTGCCGCTGGCCTTTGGGACGCAAACCGGCGGCTCCCACATCCGGCCTGCCGCGTTCAATGGCATTTATGGCCACAAGCCGACCTGGGGGCGGATCAGCCGGGAGGGGGTGCGGATGTCGTCGATGACGCTCGACACCGTCGGCTGGTATGGGCGCTGCGTGGAGGACTTGATCCTCGTCGGCACCGCGTTCCGGATCACGGAGGACCACAGGCCGGTCACCGTGAAAGGCCTTCGCGTGGGCCTGTGCCGCAGCCCGGCATGGCATGCGATTGAGCCCGGGGGCGCCTTGGCCCTGACGACGGCGGCCGAACGCCTGGCCGCGGAGGGTGCGATCGTCGAGGAACTGGTGCTGCCCGATCCCTTCAACCACCTGATCGAAGCCCAGAACATCATCGTCAACGCCGAGGGCGGGGTGTCGTTCCTGCCGGAATATGTCAACGCCCATGCCATCCTGGCCCCCGATTTGCGCGCCAAGGTCGATAATGTCCTGGGCACCACGCCGGAGGCCCTGCTGGCAGCCTATACGCTGGCAGATTCCTGCCGGCCGGTGTTCGATGGGCTGTTTGGGCCCGATCTGGATGTGGTGCTGACACCCTCCGCCCCCGGTGAGGCGCCGATGGGCCTGCACACCACGGGCAACGCGATCTTCAACCGCATGTGGACGCTGCTGCACGTGCCCAATGTCGGCATTCCCTGCGGTTTCGGCCCGCATGATTTGCCGGTGGGGGTGACGCTGGTGGGCAAACGGCTGTCCGATGCAAGGCTGATGGCCATCGCCAAGGCCCTGGCGCCGATCATCGATACGGAGGCAGGGGTGCGCATGCGGCGGTTACGGGGGACAGCCAACTGACGGTCGGATCGCGGTAGCGGGTCAGGGTCGCGGACCGAGGTGGGCACGGCGTTTCGGATCGCTGCTTAACCTCATCCCGACTGATTGGCGTGCGGCAAACAACACCGCGCACCTCTTCATGATCAGAAGCAGCGCGCAACCGGGCACTCATCAACGACCGCCGCGTCTCCTCGATCAAAATCGGGGAGAGAACCATCACGAACCTGCCCTCACCCGCCAGCGTCACGACCCGTCCGGGCACGCTCCCCGAAAACGGGAATGCGCTAACGAGAACCGACGCATCAACGACGGCGTTCAGCGGCATAGGCGCGGCGTTCGGCATCGACCACGCTCAGGATCTCCGCTTCCTGCGCCGGGCTCGGCTCCCGCCGCGCGATATTGACCGGTTTCAACAGGATCGCGCCGGACTCCGTCACCTCGGCCTCCAGATAATCGCCTTCTTTCAACAGGATCGCATCCCGGATGCTCTGCGGCAGTGTGATCTGCGCAGCGCGGCGTAGCCTGACGAGCGACATCGGTGGACCTCCGATGGGGTGTCGGACTTGTACGTTAATACGAAATTCGTAAAATACCAGTTCGATCTACCCCGCCGTCCACCCCCCATCGATCACCAAACTCTGCCCCGTCATAAACGCCGAAGCGTCCGACGCCAAAAACACCACCCCGCCGGCCATATCCTTCGGCGTCGCGAACCGCCCGAGCGGGGTCCCCGACAGCATCCG
>CAIUPC010000860.1 GCA_903900905.1 uncultured Acetobacteraceae bacterium | reverse complement strand
TGCATTCCCGCCGGGCGCTGTATCTGGCCATGCTGCTGCATGACATCTGCAAAGGCCGCGGTGGTGACCATTCCGAGCTGGGCGCGGAAGTCGCCCTCTATATCGGGCCGGCGCTGGGCCTGACCGCGGAAGAGACCGAAACGGTGTCGTGGCTGGTGCTGCATCACCTGCTGCTCAGCACCACCGCGTTCAAGCGCGATATCGACGATCCCAAAACGATCCTCGACCTCGCGGAAACCATCCAATCGCCGGAACGCCTGCGCCTGCTGCTGGTGTTGACGGTTGCGGATATGCGCGCGGTCTCGGCCAAGGTCTGGAATGGCTGGAAAGCGACCTTGCTGCGGGAGCTTTATTCCCGCGTCGCGGAAGTCCTGGCCGGCGGCCTGGCGACGACTGAACGCGACGTGCGCGTGCAGCGGGCCAAGACCGCCGCGATCGCGCTGCTGGAGGGGTGGAGCCAGGAAGACCTCGATCAGTTTACCGAGCGCGGCTATCCCAGCTACTGGCTGTCATTCGATCCCGAGACTCATGCCCGCCATGCCAGCCTGCTGCGCGACGCGGAAAAGCGCCAGGCGCCGCTGACCGTCGATACCCAGCTGCTGCCGGCCCGCTCCGTCACCGAGGTCACGGTCTATTGCGCCGATCATGCGGGGTTGTTCAGTAAGATTTCGGGGGCGCTGGCGGTGGCGGGGGCGTCGATCGTGGATGCGCGCATCCATACGATGACCAATGGCATGGCTCTGGATACGTTCTGGATTCAGGATGCCGCTGGCGGCACGTTTGACGCGCCGCACCGGCTCGCGCGCTTGTCCGCGCTGATCGAGCAGGCGCTGTCCGGCCGCCTGCGGCTGAACACCGAAATCCGCAAAATGTCGAAGATGGTGCTGGGTCGGCGGATGCAGGCGATCCACGCGCCGCCGCGGGTGGTGATCGATAACCACGCTTCCAACACCTACACGGTGGTGGAGGTGAACGGTCGCGACCGCCCGGGCCTGCTGCACGACGTGACGGCGGCGATCAGTGAGGCGGGGGTGCAGATTTCCTCCGCCCATGTCACCACCTACGGCGTGCGCGCGGTGGACGTGTTCTACGTTAAGGACGTGTTCGGGTTGAAGATCGAGAACGAGCGTAAGCTGGCGCAGCTGCGCGAGGTGTTGCTGAAAGCGCTGGCCAATCCGGACGAGGTCACCGCCCCCACCGCACCGGCACCGAAACGGCGCCGGGCGGCGGCGTAACGGCTTACGGCTTCGCGGCGGCGGGCGGGGCGCAGGCCGGGTCGGTTGCCAGCTCGCCCCCAAGCGCTTCGGCCGCCCGGGCGGCTTTGATGGCGTCGGGGGCCGGGGTGGTGGTGGCCTCGGCCACTTTCAGCGATGTATTCGCCAGGCACACGATCCCGCTTTCAACAGCCCGCATATCGGCCGCTTGCTGGGTGGAGGTCTGTGACGCGCAGGCTGCCAGGGAAATCCCGGCGAGCGCCAGCGTCGCGATGCCTGACGGCCCCGGCGGCGGCGCCATCCCCTGACGCGGCCCGCCCCGAAACGCCGCGATCGTTGCTTCGATATCGTTGGCGGTCGCGGTGGCGGCGTTCCGCAGTGGCATGTTCTCTGGCCAGAACAACCCGACGAGGCCGGCGACGAGCAGGGGGAATGCAACGGCGAGGGTCATTGTGCCTGAAAGCACCGCGATCACGGTTGGCGCAAGCACCATAAAGCCGTGACCCGTCGTCACCTGGCCGAGCCAGGTGTTCGAGGATTGATTCAAAGGGGTTTCTCCGAAGGGAAAAGTGATTTGGGAAGAATCAGGCGCCGTAAATATCGACGCACTGGCGTCGGCTCCGTCGTCATGCTGACGCAGGTCAGCATCTACGCCTTTGGCGGATCCAACGGAGGTAAGACCAACCCGTAAAATGAATGACGTACCCGCTATCGTTACCCGTCATGCCGACGCAGGTCGGCACCCACGCCTTTCTCCTCTCTAAGGCAGCAAAGTCGTGGATGCCGACCTCCGTCGGCATGACGGCATTGGGGCGCTGCCGCTGAGTCAATGTCAGCACGGGCCGGTATAAGTCGTGCCATTATGTTTCTTAATCGTATGATTAGGCAAGCCCGGCCGTGAAGATCAGCGGACACAGATCGTCCGTTGATGCAGGAAAAATTACCCAGATAAAAATTCGCGTCAAGCGAATTCGTCAGGCTTCCAGCAGGCACTCCGTCCGCCGTCCATCCCGCTCAACCGCAACCGGGGTTTCAACCCGGCATCGCGCCATCACCGCGGGGCAGCGCGGATGGAACCGGCAGCCCGCCGGTACATTCGACGGATCCGGATAGGAATCCCCGAGACCAACATCCGGTATTGGCAAGCCCGGTTCCGGTGTCAGAACGGACGCCAGCAGCGCCCGCGTATAGGGATGCCGCGGATCGCGGAATAAATCCGCCGCCGGCGCATGCTCCACGAAACGGCCGAGATACATCACCGCGACCTCGGTCGCGACATGTTCGACCACCGCCAGATTGTGGCTGATGAACACATAGGTCAGCCCCAGATCGCGCCGCAAATCCGCCAGCAAATTCAATATCTGTGCCTGCACCGACACATCCAGCGCGCTGGTCGGCTCATCACAGACAACGATCCGGGGCCGTAACACCAGCGCCCGCGCGATCGCCACCCGCTGCCGCTGTCCACCCGATAGTTGCGCCGGAAACCGGTCCGCCATCGCCGCCGGCAGCCCAACCCGGGCCAGCATCTCCATCACCGCATCGCGATCGCGCTTGCCCTGCGCCACCAAGGGCAGACCGACGATGTCGCGAATGCGCTGGCGCGGGTTCAGCGAGGAAAACGGGTCCTGAAAAATCGGCTGGATCAGCCGTGCCCGGGCGCGGCGATCCATCGCGCCGAGGTCCTGGCCATCCACCAGAATCGTGCCCTGCGTCACCGGCAGCAGCCCGAGGATCATCCGCCCCAGCGTGGATTTGCCGCAACCGGACTCGCCCACGATCCCCAGCACGCCGCCGCTGTTCAGGCTGAACGACACCCCATCGACCGCCCGCACCACGCGGTCGGGCGTGAACAGCCCGGTACGGCCGCCGAAGCGCCGGTAGACATCACGGACCTCGATCGCCGCGCTCATGCGAGGTCCATCGTGCAGAGCACGGCATGATCCGGCGCCGCGTCCTGGCGCGGAATAATGCCGGAGCAGGCATTGCTGGCGTGGCCGCACCGGTCCCTGAAGGCGCAACCGGTAAAATCGCGGCCGATCCGCGGCACCGTGCCGGGAATGCTGCCGAGCGGTTCGTCGCGCGGGGTCTTCCCCGGAACCGGGATGCAGGCCAACAGGCCCTGCGTATAGGGATGGCTGGGCGCGGCGAACACCGCCTCGGCCGAACCGCTTTCCACCACCTCCCCCGCGTACATCACCGACACGCGCTGCGCCATGCGCGCGACAATGCCGAGGTCATGGGTGATCAGCAGCAGCGCCAGCCCGAACTCGGCCTGCAACGCCTGCAACAAGCGCAGGATCTGCGCCTGCACGGTGACATCCAGCGCCGTGGTGGGTTCGTCGGCGATCAGCAGCTCCGGCTCGCACATCAGCGCCATCGCGATCATCACGCGCTGGCGCAGCCCGCCCGACAGCTGGTGCGGATATTGCGCCAGCCGCATGCCCGGCGCGGTGATCCCGACGCGGCCCAGCAGCATCGCCGCCCGCTCCAGCGCCTGGGCCCGGCTGGCGCCGCGATGGCGTTCCAGCACCTCCGCCATTTGGGAGCCGATGGTGTAAGCCGGGTTCAGGCTGGTCATCGGCTCCTGAAAAATCATCGCCATTTTGACACCACGCAGCCGCGCCATGTCCCGGTCGGAGGCGCGGGTCAGGTCATGATCCTGAAACCGCAGCACATCCGCCGAACGCCGGGCACCGCGCGGCAGCAGGTTCATGACCGACAAGGCGGTGACGGACTTGCCGCAGCCGGACTCGCCCACCAGGCAATGCGTCTCCCCGCGCGCGACCTGCAACGAAACCCCGCGCACGGCTTCGGTGCCATCGGCGAAGCCGGTGCGCAGATTGACGATGTCGAGCACGTGTCTCATCGCCGTTGCGATGTCCCGAGCAGATCGCGCAGCCCGTCGCCCAGCAGATTGATGCCCAGCACGAGGACGAACAAAGCGACGCCGGGCACCATGATCACCCAGGGGCTGAAGAACATGTAGTCCTTGCCCTCCGCGATCATCAGGCCCCAGGACGGCAGCGGCGGCGGCACGCCCAGGCCGAGGAAGGACAAAGCCGCCTCCAGCAAAATCGCCAGCGCCATTTCCAGCGTCGCGACCACCACCAGATGCGGCAGGATATTGGGCAGCACTTCCCGCAGCAGGATATGCAGGGTCGAGGCGCCGGCCGCCTGAGCAGCGGCGATATAGTCGAGGTTACGCACCTGCATCGTGGTGGTGCGCGCGACGACGGCGAACCGCTCCCACAACAGCAGCCCCAGCGTCAGCACGACCACGGTCAGGGAACTGCCAATCAGCGCGACGACGGTCAACGCGACGAGGATCAGCGGGATGGCGAGGCGGCAGGTGATCGCGAACATCACGACATCGTCGGTCCGTCCCCCGAAATAACCGCCGACAACGCCCAGGCTGGTGCCGATGAAGCCCGAGGTGACGACGGTCAGCACCCCGATCATCAAAGAAATCCGCGACCCGTAGATCAGCCGCGACAGGTAGTCCCGCCCCAGCTGATCCGTGCCGAGCCAATGCGCGGGCGACCCGCCCTCCATCCAGCGCGGCGGGATCATCCGCGCCATCAGGTCCTGGGCGAAGGGGTCCCAGGGCGCGAGCCGCGGCGCGCCCAATGCCGTCAGCACCAGCGCGCCAACGATCAGCAGGCCCAGGAAGGTGGCGGCGGATATCCTCATCCCGCGCGCAGCCGCGGGTCGAGCACCGCGTTCATCATATCGGCGAGCAGGGTCAGCCCGGTGTAGATCATCGCCAGCAGCAGGACGACCGCCTGCACCACCGGGAAGTCGTTCTTGCTGATCGATTCCCAGGCCAGATAGCCGATACCGTGCAGGGCGAAGACCGTCTCGATCACGATCGACCCGCCCAGCATGAAGCCCAGCTGCACCGCCGCGACCGAGACCACCGGCATCGCAGCGTTGCGCAGCGCGTGTTTCAACACGATGGACGCGGTGCTGAGCCCCTTGGCGCGGGCGGTGCGGATGTAGTCGGACGAAAGCGCCTCGATCATCCCGGCCCGGGTCAGGCGCAGCAGCGCCGGGATGGCGGAGAATGCCAGCACGATCCCCGGCAGGATGAACCCATCCCAGGTATCAACGCCCGAAATCGGCAGCCATTGTAGCTTGAGCCCGAACCAGATCACCAGCACCAGCCCGAGCCAAAAGCTCGGCATCGCCTGACCGATCAGCGCGACCAAACCAATGGCGCGGTCGAGGACGGACCCCTCCCGCATCGCTGAGACGATCCCCAGCGGGATCGCCGTCAGCAGCGCGATCGCCAGACCGCTCAGCCCCAGCCCCAGCGTGATGGGCAGCCGCTCTTTGATCAGGCCGGAGACCGGGGCGTGATATAAATACGACCGCCCCAGATCGCCCGAGGCCGCATTCGCCGCCCAGTCAAAGAACTGCACCGGCAAGGGCCGATCGAGGCCGTAGTTCTTGCGGATGGTGGCGATATCCTCGGACGTCGCATTCGGCCCGCCAATGGACACCGCGAGGTCGCCCGACAGCCGGGTCAGCGAAAACGCCACCACCAGCACGGTCAGACAGACCAAAAGCGCGAGCACCGCACGGCGAAACAGGAATCCCAGCATATGCGGAGCCTAGGGGCCGGGGCCGGTGCGCCGCAAGGACCCTCAGGCGGTCCTTTGCACCCTCGTCATGGCCAGACTTGCCCCGACCATCCTCGGAAACCGAGTGCGGTCTCTGGCCACCAACGCCCCAATCCCCCAAGATGCGCCTCAAACAGAGGAACCCCACCATGAAAATCACCGCCGTTGAGACCAGCCTGACGCGTATCCCCTTCGACATGGGCGCCAAGCCGGTGACCTTCGGCGGTGTCGGCTGGCAATACATGCACACGCTCTGGATCCGCATCATCACCGAGGACGGGATCGAGGGCTGGGGCGAAGGCTTCGGCCATGCCTGCGTCGCCGCTACCAAGACCGCCTTCGACACCCAGATCGCGCCCGCGATCCTCGGCCAGGACGCCCGCGACATCGCCGGCATCCGTGCCCGCCTGTCCAAGACCCTGCATCTGTTCGGCCGCAACGGGCCGCATGTGTTCGGGCTATCGGGCCTCGACATCGCGCTGTGGGACATCGCCGGCAAGGCGGCGAATATGCCGCTCTGGCGCCTCTGGGGCGGCACGCCCAAGGAGTCGCTGACCACCTATGCCAGCCTGCTGCGCTACGGCGCGCCCGGTCTGGTGGCCGAGGCCTGCAAGCGCGCCACCGCCCGCGGCTACCGCGACATCAAGCTGCATGAGATCGAGCTGCCGATGATCCAGGCCGCCCGCGACGCCATCGGGCCGGACGTGAAGCTGATGGTGGATTGCAACTGCCCCTGGACCGTGCGCCAGGCCACCGACATGGCGATCGCGCTGCGGGACCTGGACCTGACCTGGCTGGAAGAGCCGGTCTGGCCGCCGGAGGATCACGCCGGCCTGGCGCAGGTGCGCGCCGAGGGCATCCCCATCTCCGCCGGGGAAAACGCCGGCGGCCTGCACGATTTCAAGGCGCAGTTCGACCACGGCGCCCTCGACATCGCCCAGCCCAGCGTCACCAAAATCGGCGGCCCCTCGGCGATGATGGAGATCGCGGCTTTGGCCAAGGCGTACGGTGTGCGCTTCGTGCCGCATAACGCCTATTTCGGGGCGGGGTATTTGGCGTCGCTGCACCTGAACACGGCGTTTGCCCCGGATGCGCCATTCGAGCGGCTGTTCATCGATCTGGAGGCGAGTCCGTACCACGATCTGGTGGTGGCGGAGAACGGGCAGTCGAAGGTGCCGATGGGGCCGGGACTGGGGCGGGATCCGGACCAGGAGGTTCTGGCGCGGTATCGCCAGGGCGAGGTGACCGTGCACCACGCGTAATTTGCAGCAACTCTCCCCCTCCCCTTGCGGGAGGGGGCGGGGGGAGGGGGCAACCCCCGGAACCCGGGCCGGATCACCCCGCCCCCCAACCCCCTCCCGCACGGGGCGGGGGCGCACCATTGACCGCCTCGGAGACCCCCCATGAAAATCACCCGCCTCCGCACCCAGGTCGTTCACCTCCCCATCACCCCGCCGATCCTCACCGCCTTCGGCGCTATTCGAAGTGCGGACTGTGTGCTGACCTTCCTCGACACCGATGAGGGCCTCACCGGCGAAGGCCTGGTCTTCTCGATCAACAACCGCCGCCTCGGCGTCATCCATGAGATGATCCGTAATCTGGAGGACCTGGTCGTCGGCCTCGACCCCCGCCTCGGCGGCAGCCTGAACGCGACGGCCTGGAAGGAGCTGAATTTCCTCGGCTACGAAGGCGTGTCCATCGTCGGCCTCGCCGCCATCGACAACGCGCTGTGGGATCTGCGCGGCAAGGCCGCCGGCCTCAATGTCGCCCACCTCATTGGCGCCTGCCGCCCGGCGCAAAAGACCTATGCCAGCGGCGGCCTATGGCTCGGCGGCTCCATCGACGACCTGCAAAAGGAAGCCGCCGGCTTCGTCGAACGCGGCTTCCGCGCCATGAAGACCCGCGTCGGCCCAACCGATCCGGAAAAAATGGTCGAGCGCGTCGCCGCCGTGCGCGAAGCCATCGGCCCCGATATCGGCCTCATGGTCGACGCCAACCAGCAGATGAGCGTCAAGCAGGCCATCCGTATCGGCCGCATGATGGAAGAGCTGAACCTGACCTGGTTCGAGGAACCGGTCATCTGCCACGACCACGAGGGCGAGGCCCAGATCGCCGCCGCTTTGGACACGCCCATCGCCTCGGGTGAAACCGTCTACACCCATCGCGGCATCCACCAGATGCTGGAAGCCCGTTCGGCGGACATCCTGATGCCGGACCTGCAACGCATGGGCGGGCCGACGGAATTCCTCAAAGCCGGGCATCTCTGCGAGGCCTATCACATCCCCTGCGCCTCGCATCTGTTCCCGGAAATGAGCCTGGCTTTGCTCGCCAGCCTCCCCGGCGGGCATTACCTGGAGCACATGCCCTGGTTCGAATCCATCTACAAAGAGCGGATTCAACTGGACGCGAACGGCGATGCCATCGTATCCGATCAGCCCGGCTGGGGGTTCAGCTTCGACCCCGAGGCCATTAAGCACTTCAGTGAGTGAAGTGCCGCCCCAATTATTTGGGCCGCCGTTAACGATTGGTTAAGCATTTTGTGGTTACATGGGGCCATGCGCCCTTTCTATCTCCTGTTCTTCGCCCTGTTCTCCCTGTCAGCCCATGCGGAATCCTTCTGCGGGCTGATGGGGATGCCAGCGGTTGAGCTGAAGTACATTTCCCGCGGGTTCAGCGGCGGGCATTCCGGCATTGACCTGATGGCGCCGCACGGTTCCCCGATTCGCGCCGCCGCGGGTGGCACGGTCGTCTTCGCCGGCCGGTATTTCGCCTATGGCAATATCGTCGATATCCGGCACGATGACGGGGTCATCACCCGCTACGCGCATATGTCCAAATTCGCGCCCGGGATCGCCCCAGGCACGCCAATTGCCATCGGCCAGGTGATCGGCCGTGTCGGCGCCACCGGCCATGCGCACGGGCCGCATGTGCATTTTGAGGTCCGGTTGAACGGCCATGCCGTCGATCCCCGCCCGTTCCTGGCCCTGGCGCCGTGCCCGGACGGCCTGGACAACGAACCGATTGAGGAAGCGCGGACACCGGAACCCAAAAAGCACCGCCGGCGGCAGTGATCGCGGGCAGGGCGCGCTCCCCCTCTTCCGTCTGATGTGATCTCCGCCGAAGGAGCGCCAAAACGGCTCAGCCTCTCCTGACAGGCCCGGGCAAGCCCGGCCGGCGGGCCCGCCAAAATATCTGCCAGACCCACTTGAACAAACCAAGAACGAACCCACATTTCCGCGCATGACCCAGATGCAAGACCCCGCCATCCGCCGTGCCGCACTCACCTACCGGCATATTTACTTCACCCTCACAGCCTGCTTGCCGCCGCCGCGCGACGACTCGCCAGAGGCGCTGCATGAACGCAATGAGGCCGCGGTCGCCGCCGCAGCCTCCCTCTGCCCGGTGACCGCCGCCGAGGCCATCCTCGCCGCCCAGTCGGTCGCCGCCGCCGCCCATGCGCAGGAATGCCTGCGCGCGGCCAACGATCCCGCCATGCCCCTCGTTATGGCCCTGAAATGCACCGCCCAGGCCGCCAGCATGATGCGCCAGTCGCACAGCGCGATCCGGTCGCTGCAGCAGATGCAGGCGATCCGCATCAAACGCGACAGCGATGAGACCGCCGCCGCGGCCGCGGCCATGGCGGAGCACATCGCCGCCTCCTCCATGACAACGCGGCTGAGCCCGCCCGCCGCCCCCGAACCGGCGCAGGCGCCGCCGCTTGAACCCGAACAGCCGCCCGCGCCAGAAATTGCCATGCCAAAGGCGGCCATGCAGACGGCCGAACCGGCGCCACGCTCCGACGCTGAGCTCTACGCCATTTTGCATCCAAGGCGCGCGGCCCTGATCCGCCGCCACGGCGGCGTGCCGCCCGACGCAACATTTGGCCCCCCGGATGAGGAGCTGGTGCGGGCGCTGCTGGAAAGCCGCTCCCCAGTGGTGCTGGCGGTGGATTCAGAGGATAAATGACCCATAATCTGAGACAAAAGATTTATTAATGATACTTTGAGACGATGATGGGATAGAGCCTCAGCGGCCATGTAATACCAGCCCGCATGATGATTGACATACGTGGGTCAATAAAACCGTCATGGTCCGCCCACGGGTCCGGCCGATGGCCGGCCCGA
>CAIUPC010000859.1 GCA_903900905.1 uncultured Acetobacteraceae bacterium | reverse complement strand
AGGCAGAGGCAGAAACCTTGGTCCCCGGGACAAGCCCGGGGATGACGGGGTTATAAGCCGCCACTCACCAGGCTAACCCCTCAGCCCCACCTACCCCCGCAACCGTTCCGCCAGATGCACCAGGATCGCCGCCGTCGCGCCCCAGATGAAATGTTCGGCGTGCGGCCAGACCCAGAATTCGCGGGAACGGCCGTTCACCTCCCGCAGTTCCCGCCGTGGCGCAGCGGGGTCGAGCAGGACCTCAATCGGCAACTCAAACACCGCCTCCACCTCATCCGGTGACGGCCGGTAGATCAGTCCAGGCGGCAGCAGGCCAAGCACCGGGGTGATGCGGTAGCCGGTGCCGGTGACGTAATCCGCCATCCGGCCGAGCAACTGCACATGCGCGCGGTCGAGGGCGATTTCCTCCTCCGCCTCCCGCAACGCGGCGTCTTCGGCATGCGCGTCCTCGGGATCGATACGTCCGCCGGGAAAGCTCACCTGCCCGGCGTGCTTCTTCAGATGCGCCGTCCGTTTGGTCAGCAGAATCCCTGGGCTGGGCCCCAGAATGATCGGCACCAGAACCGCGGCGGGGGTGGGCGGTTTAGCCAATTCACCGATAATCTCCTCCCCATAGACGACCGGCGGGTGCGGGATCTCGGTGGCGATCTGCGTGAGGCGGGCCCGTAAAGTGTCGGCGTTCACGCGTCATCCCAATCCGTGTCATCGTCAGGCGGCAGGTCGCCCAGCGGGAAAAATACGCCGCGGCTCCAGACCCCGAGCAGGTCGCGCTCGCCAATCCGCTCCGCCACGGCAAGGGCGACCAACTCGTAATACGTGGCGCGGTTGATGCGGGCCTCGATCGCGAACGGGCCGTCACCCGCGCGCAGAAAAATATAGGGGGTCGGGTCGTCGCTGCCGGGGTCCATGACGACGCGGATGGGATGGTCCTTATCCGCCGTCACCATCTGGTCGATATTGGTGCGGAAGGACAAAACCTGGTCCGCGCCATGGCCGGCCCAGTTGAGTTCCACCGCGATAAAGGGCGCGTCCTCGACCACGATGCGGCCGCGTTCGGCGGGGGTACTGAGCCACCAGCTGCCGTCGGCCGCCCGCTTCAGGACGCTGGCGAACAGGCACACCATCTCTTTGCGCTCGATCGAACTGCCCTGATAGAGCCAGACACCATCGCGCCGGATCACGAAGGGCAGATCGCCACACTCTACCGGCGGGCGCCGCGGTTTGGGGCCATCAAGCCCCGCGACCACCATTTCCAGACTTGCCGCGGAAGTCGCGTCGTTCACGTCCCGTCTCCCATGGACAGGAAGGCTTCCTCTCCGCCACTGGATATAGGTAGCATGCCCCCGCGCCGGAAAGAGCCTATAGGGGCTGAGCGACGCAAAACCGCTCAGGAGTGCCCACTATGCCGCCCGGTATGGCGACCGCGCCACAGACCCCAACCGATCATCCGGCGATTTTGGCGGAGGTGGAGGCGCTGGGCGCCCGCATCGCCGCCGTCCGGGCCGCGATTGGCCAGATTATTTTTGGTCAGGATGAGGTCATCGATCAGACCCTGATCACCCTGCTGTCCGGCGGCCACGCGCTGCTGGTGGGCGTGCCCGGGCTCGGCAAAAGCCGTCTGGTGGAAACGCTGGGCATCGTTCTCGGCCTCGCCACCAAGCGGGTGCAGTTCACCCCCGACCTGATGCCGGCCGATATTATCGGCAGTGAGGTGCTCGACGAAGCCGACGGCCGCCGCGCCTTCCGCTTCGTGCCCGGGCCGGTGTTCTGCCAATTGCTGATGGCCGACGAGATCAACCGCGCCTCCCCCCGCACGCAATCGGCGCTGTTGCAGTCAATGCAGGAACAGCGGGTCGCTGTCGGCGGCGTCGAGCATGATCTGCCGCGCCCGTTCCATGTCCTGGCGACACAGAACCCGATTGAGCAGGAGGGAACCTATCCGCTGCCGGAAGCGCAGCTCGACCGCTTCCTGCTGGAAATCGACGTGCGCTACCCGGAACTGGCCGCCGAACGCGCGATGCTGCTGGCGACCACGGGCAGCGCCACGGCCAGGCCCATGGCGACGCTGACGGCGGATGAGCTGATGGCCGCGCAGGCCTTGATCCGCCGCGTGCCGGTCAGCGAATCGGTGCTCGATGCCATCCTGGCGCTGGTGCGCGGCGCCCGCCCGGAAACCGCGACCGAGGACGCGGCGCGCCGGCATGTCGCCTGGGGCCCCGGGCCACGGGCGGCGCAGGCGCTGATGCTGGCGACCCGCGCCCGCGCTTTGCTGCAAGGCCGCCTCGCCCCGAGCATCGAGGATGTCGCCGCCCTCGCCCGCCCGGTGCTGCGCCATCGCATGGCGCTGAACTTCTCCGCCCGCGCCGAGGGCATCGTCTTGGGCGATCTGATCGATCGGTTGGTGGAGCGTCTTGGCTGACGCCGTAACCGCCGCCCGCCGCGCGGAGGCGCTGGGCAGCCGGCTGCCGCCGCTCATGGTCGCTGCCGAACGCATCGCCGCCACGGTCGCCCAGGGCGTGCACGGGCGCCGGCGCGTTGGTCAGGGCGACAGCTTCTGGCAGTTCCGGCCCTTCGTCGCGGGCGATCCGATCAACCGCATCGACTGGCGCCAATCAGCCAAATCCGGCCACGCCCCGCCGCAAGGCTGGTTCATCCGCGAAACCGAGTGGGAGGCGGCGCAGACCGTCTGCCTGTGGCGGGATTCCTCGGCGTCGATGCATTGGCGGCGCGGCGGCACCACCGAAAAAGCCGAACGCGCCAGCCTGCTGCTGCTCGCTTTGGCCGCCCTGCTGCTGCGCGGCGGGGAGCGCGCGATCCTGCTGCAACCCGGCGCCCGAGCGGTCGCCGGCCGCTTCGGGTTGGAACATCTGGCCGCCGAACTGGCGCAATCCAATCCCGACGCCGGACTGCCGCCGGACATTCCCGTGCCGCGCCATGCCACCGTCGTGCTGATCGGTGATTTCCTGTCACCGCTCGCCGACATCCAGGCACTGCTGGCCCGCCTCGCCGCGACACCGGCCAACGGTTATCTGCTCCAGGTGCTCGATCCGGCTGAGGTCGCCCTGCCCTATTCCGGGCGCATCCGGTTTCGCGGGCTGGAACAGGACGGCGAGGCGATCATTCCCCGGGTTGAGGCCATCCGCGGCGATTATGGCCGGGCCTTGCAGGCGCAGCAGGACGGGCT
>CAIUPC010000858.1 GCA_903900905.1 uncultured Acetobacteraceae bacterium | reverse complement strand
CCGCGCCTGACCGAGCAGATCAAAGGCCTGCGCCGCGCCATCGCGGCCGAGATGGGCTTCGTGCTGCCACCCGTGCGCATCCAGGACAATATGCAGCTTCCGGCGGATACCTATGTGGTGAAGGTCAAGGAGATCGAGGCGGGAAAAGGCGAACTCCGCCCCACGCGCCTGCTGGCGATGGATCCCGGCGGCGCCGTCCCGGCTTTGCCCGGCGAACAGACCCGCGAACCCGCCTTCGGCCTGCCGGCCTTGTGGATCGAGCCGGAGGCGAAGGAGGAGGCGGTGTTTCGTGGCTGCACCGTCGTCGATCCCTCCAGCGTCTTGACCACGCATCTGACCGAGATCGTGCGGGAGAATGTGGCCGAACTGCTGTCATACGCCGAGACGCAGAAGCTGCTGGATGACCTGCCGCGCGACCAGCAGAAGCTGGTGGCGGATCTGATCCCGTCCCAGATCACTGTCGGCGGCGTGCAGAGGGTGCTGCAAAGCCTGCTGAGCGAACGCGTCTCGGTCCGCGATCTGCCGACGATCCTGGAGGGGATTCAGGAGGCGTGCGGCGGCACCATCCGCGCCGTGCCGGCGATCGTGGCACATGTGCGGGTGCGGCTGGCGCGCCAGATCAGCGACTCGCATACCGGGCCGGGTGGGTTCATCCCCCTGGTGACCCTGTCGCCGCAATGGGAGACGGCGTTTCTGGAATCCCTCACCGGCCCGCCCGAGGACCGCCAGCTTGCGATGGCACCCACCCGGTTGCAGTCGTTCATGACCGCCATCCGCACCGCTTTCGACACTGCCGCCGCCTCGGGGGAGGCGCCAGTGCTGCTGACCTCCGGCGGCATCCGCGGCCATGTGCGGTTGATCGTGGAGCGCTTCCGGCCAGGCACCCCAGTGCTGTCGCAGTTGGAGATCTACCCCAAGGCCCGGATCCGAACGGTCGGGACGGTGTGATGCCAGGGTCTGCACGTCTATGCGCCTGAAGCTATATCGCGCCGCATCCGTGCCCGACGCGATGGCGCGCGTGCGGGCGGAACTGGGACCCGAAGCCCTGATCCTGGGCTCACGCCGCGTCACCGGCGGGGTCGAGCTGACCGCGGCGCTGGAGGCCCCTGACCACAGGCCGCCCCCTCCCGCGGCAGCCGATACGAGCCGCGCCGCGCTTCTGGCGTTCCATGGCGTCCCCGAACGCCTGCGTCCAGCCCTGATGCGCGGCGCCCTTACGGCCGCATTGGCGGATATCTTTCGTTTCGATTCTCTGCCTGTCCTGCCCGAACCTCTGCTGTTTGTGGGCCTGCCCGGGGCGGGGAAAACCTTGACCGTCGCAAGGCTGGCGACACGCCTGGTGCTGGCCGGAACGCCACCGCTGGTGATCGCGGCCGATAACGCCAAGGCAGGGGCGACCGAGCAACTCGCGGCCTTCGCCAGCGTGCTGGGCCTGCGGCTGATCCTGGCCGGGGATCCGCTCGTGCTCGCCCGCGCCATGGCAAAGCGCCCGGCCGGGCTGCCGGTGCTGATCGATGCGCCCGGCATCAATCCTTTCGACCCGGCGCAGGCGGAGGTCCTGCGCGGTCTGGCCAGCGCCGCCGCCGCCAGGATGGTGCTGGTGCTGCCGGCCGGCCTCGATCCGATCGAATCGGGCGAGCTTGCCGAGGCCTTCGCCGAAAGCGGGGCCAGCCTGTTGATCGCCACGCGGCTCGACGTCGCGCGGCGGCTGGGCGGCATCCTCGCCGCGGCCGATACGGCGCGGCTGCCGCTGACGGAGGGCGGGTTCGGCGCCGGCGCGGCCGATAGTCTGGTGCCGCTGACGCCGGCTTTGTTTGCTGAACGCCTGCTGCTGATGGGAAAGCCCCCGAAATGAACGCCATGCCGCTGAAACGGCCCCGCCTTTTGGCCATCGCCTCCGGCAAGGGCGGGGTGGGGAAGACCTGGTTCTCCATCACGCTGGCCCATGCTTTGACCCGGCTGCGGCGCCGGGTGCTGCTGTTCGATGGCGATCTGGGTCTGGCCAATGTCGATGTGCAGCTCGGACTGATGCCGGCGCATGATCTGGGGTCGGTCCTGTCGGGCATGGCCTTGTCCGAGGCAGTCCTGACCCATCCCGAGGGCCGGTTTGACGTCCTGGCGGGCCGATCCGGGTCGGGGGCGTTGTCGGCGCTGGACCCGCAGCATCTCGATGCCGCTTTGGCCGCGCTGCGTCACGAAACCGCGGGCTATGACGACGTGCTGCTGGACCTCGGCGCGGGGGTGGAGCGGGGGGTCCGGCGCATGGCGGCGGCGGCCGATACGCTGCTGGTGCTGGCAACCGACGAGCCCACCAGCCTCACCGACGCCTACGCCGTCCTCAAACTGCACCACGCCGATCGGCCGGAGGGGGATACGCGGATCGTGGTCAATCAGGCGGGGAGCCAGGCGGCGGGGGAACGGACCTATGCGACCTTGCGCCGGGCCTGCGCGACGTTCCTGAAGACGGAACCGCCCTTGGCGGGGGTGATCCGGCGGGATGAGCGGGTGCGCGACGCCATCCGCCGGCAAAGCTTGTTGCTGACCCGCCATCCGGGCTGCCCGGCTGCTCAGGACGTGGAGGCAACCGCCAGCGGCCTGATCGAAAAAGCAGGGGTCAGAGCAGCGGATCGTCCTGCCGGATGAAGCAGGGCCCATCTGCCCTTGCACCACCGGGGCAACCCCCGGATCATTCCAACCATGATCCATGTCCCGACCGCGCCCTGGGTGCATCTGGTGTTCGACCTGCTGGCCTGGGCCAGCGGGTTGGGCCTCGGGGTGGTCCTGTATCGCTGGCGGCTGCGCGGCATGACCGCCGCGATCGCCGCCAAGGTCGGGGGCGGCTACTTCGTCGCGCTCACGGCCGGAGCCGGAATTGGCGCCTGGCTCGCCGGTTCGTTGAACACGCTGCGCGGCGATGATCCGGCGCTGTCGCACAGCGTTGCCGGCGCTCTGGCCGGGGCCATCATCGGTGTGGAGGCCTATAAGGCGGTGCGGGGCATCAAGGGCTCCACCGGCGGGGTGTTCGTGGGATCCTTTACCCTTGGAGTCGTCATCGGCCGATGGGGCTGCTTCTTCGCCGGGCTGGCGGACCAGACCTATGGCATCCCCACCGCCCTTCCCTGGGCTGTCGATCTGGGCGACGGGATCGGCCGGCATCCCGTCCAGCTCTACGAAAGCGCGGCGATGGCCTGGTTCCTGCTGGTCTATCTGCTGGCGCTTTGGCAACGCGCGGCCTGGGCGACATCCCGGGCCTTCTACGTCATGTGCGCCTGGTACGGGATCCAACGTTTCGGGTGGGAGTTCCTGAAACCCTATCCGCCATTGCTCGGACCGTTTAACGTCTTTCATCTGCTCTGTCTGGGGTTGGCGGCTTATGGATCACGCTTCGCCTTCAACGACTGGCGCCGGCCGCGGGATCGCGCCCTATCTGTTCCTGGGCCAGACAACCAGCCTGTGTGAGACCTGCCTGACCCTCGTCCCCGCCAAGATCATCGCGGAGGGGGAACGGGTCTTCTACCTCAAGCGCTGCAAGGCGCATGGGGTGCAAAAGACGCTGATCGCGGACGATCTCGGCTATTGGAAGGGCCAGAAGGACTGGCTCAAACCCGGCGACCGCCCCTTCACCGTCCATACCCGTACCGAGCACGGCTGCCCCTATGATTGCGGGTTGTGCCCGGATCATGAACAGCACTCCTGCCTCGCGATTATCGAGGTCAACGACGCCTGCAATCTCACCTGCCCGGTTTGTTTCGCGGACTCGTCGGTCAAACGGGATACCCACCGCCCGCTGGCGGAGATCGAGCGGATGCTGGACGCGCTGGTCGCCGCCGAGGGCGAACCCGATCTGGTCCAGTTCTCCGGCGGCGAACCCACGTTGCACCCGCAGTTCTTCGAGATTCTGGCGGCGGCGAAGCAACGGCCCATCCGGCATTTGATGGTCAATACCAATGGGTTGCGGATCGCGCGGGAGGATGGGTTCGCGGAACGGCTGGCCGGGTTCATGCCGCGGTTCGAGGTCTACCTGCAATTCGACAGCCTG
>CAIUPC010000857.1 GCA_903900905.1 uncultured Acetobacteraceae bacterium | reverse complement strand
GCTGGCGATCCGGGCCTGGCGCATGCCGCGTTCGAGGAGGGCCAGCACCTCGCGCCGCGGGCTTTGGACCTGGCGCTGCACGCGGTGGAGGCTGCCACCCAGGCCGGCGAGTTATTCGGGGAATTGTCCCGCCTGGACGCCTGGTGCGCCCGCGATGCGCTGAACCCCGCCGCTTACACCGCGCGGGGCGTGGTGCTGGAACGGTTGGGTCAACACAACGCGGCCTTGGACGCGTTGGAGGTCGCCACCATCCTGGCGCCGGCGGAACCGCTGCCGGCGTGTTTATTGGGTGGCGTGCTGGCGCGGTCCAACCGGCTGGCGGAGGCGGAGGCGGCGCTGCGCCGGGCCGCCGAGCTGGGTCCCGGCGATCCGCGGCTGGCGAACGACCTCGCGGCGGTTTTGATGCGCATGCACCGGCATGCAGAGGCGCGGGCGATTCTGCTGCCGCTGGCCGAGGCTTCGCATGATGCGACCTCGGTTCTGTGCAATCTCGCGACCGCCACCGCATGCGTGGGCATGCAGGACGAAGCGGTGACTCTGGCGGAACAGGCCATCGCGCTGGCGCCGGACGCGCTGCTGCCGTGGCGGACTTTGTGCAACACCCTGCCCTATCTGGATGGTGTGTCCGGGGCGCGGTTGCTCGCGGCCGCACGCGGCTGCGCCGCACGTTTGCCCCGCCGCGCCTTGCCGCCCTTCACCAACGACCGCAACCCCGATCGGCCGTTACGGGTGGGGCTGTTATCGGGTTCGTTGCGGAGTCATCCGGTGGGATGGCTGACCGTGGCGGGGTTCGAGGCGCTGGATCCCGCCGCGTTCCAGCTGATCTGCCTGGCCCGGCCCGCCACCGCGGGCGACCCGATCACGCGGCGCTTCCAGGCGATCGCCAGCGACTGGATCGATACCGATGCGATGAGCGACCTCCGCCTGGCGGAGGCGGCGCGGGAGGCGCGGCTGGACCTGCTGATCGACCTCGGCGGCTATGGCGATGCCGGGCGCATGCCGGCCTGCGCGTACCGGCTGGCGCCGGTGCAGATCAAATGGGTGGGGATGCAGAACCACAGCACCGGCCTGCCGGAGATGGACTGGTTCCTCACCGACGCCTGGGAAACCCCGGTTGGGTTTGAGCCGCTGTATTCGGAGCGGCTGCTGCGCCTGCCGGACGGCTATGCCTGCTATAGCCCGCCGCCCTACGCGCCGGAGGTCGCGCCGCTGCCGGCCCTACGGAACGGGTTCATCACGTTTGGATGTTTTAACAACCTGGCGAAAATCACCCCGGCGGTGATCCGCGCCTGGGCCGGCATTCTGCGCGCCGTGCCGGGTTCCCGGCTGGTGCTGAAGACCCATCAGTTCAGCGATCCCGGCACGGCGGCGTGGATGCACGCAGCCTTTGCGGCGGCCGGGGTTGATCCGGCGTTGGTGTCGTTACGCGGCGCGTCCCGGCATCGGGCGTTCATGGCGGAATACAACGATATCGATATCGCGCTGGACCCGTTTCCTTACTCCAGCGGTTTGACGACGTGCGAGGCGCTGTGGATGGGCGTGCCAACGGTTGCTTACGCGGGGGAGATCTTCGCGGCGCGGCATGCGTTCAGCCATATGTGCAATGCCGGGCTGGCGGATTGGGCGGCGTTTGATGAGCGGGGGTACACGGCGCTGGCGGTGGCCAAAGCGGCCGATATCCCGGCACTGGCGGGGTTGCGAGCGGGGTTGCGGGCGCGGGTGAAAGCCAGCCCTCTGACGGATGCGCCGCGATTTGGCGGGCATTTGGGGGCGGCGCTGCGGCATGCGTGGCGGGAATGGGCTGCGGCGGTGGGGTGATGTGCGGAATTGATTACGGCGGTTGGCGTTTTACGCTGCCCCTTCGCCGTCATGCCGACGACGGTCGGCATGACGGGGTTTGAACGCCCGTGCCACAAATTAAGCAGTTAACGACGCGCCCTGCCTTACCCCAAACTCTCCAGCAGCCCCGCCATGAACGCGGCCCGGGGGGCCAGTTCCCGCCAAAGGATGTGCTCCCGCTTCACATGCGCCCCGGCGCCCGGGCAGCCGAGGCCATCGAGTGTCGGCACCCCCAGCGCGGCGGTGAAGTTCCCGTCGGAGCCGCCGCCACGGGACTGGTGCGGCAGGCGCATGCCGATACCCTCCGCGACGCCCTTGGCGTGTTTGTAAAGCGCGCGGATGCCGGGGTTTTCGGCGTAGGGCGGGCGGTTCATCCCGCCCTCGACCACCACGCGGCAGCCGGCGGTGCGGGCGGTCAAAGCGCGCAGACGCTGCTCCATCGCCTCCCCTTCCGAGGGCGTGTTGACGCGCAGATCGATCTCACAGCCAGCCTCGGGGGAGACGACGTTGGGCCGCGATCCGCCCCAGATCGGGGCGGCGTTGAGGGTAATGCCGGCCTCCAGGTCCACCATGGCGTGGATGGCGAGAATCTGATGCGACAGTTCGACCACCGCCGAGGCGCCATTTTCAAAGGCGGTGCCGGCATGGGCGCCGCGGCCCTCGACCCGCAGGGTGAAACGCCCCACGCCTTTGCGCGCCGTCACGCAGGCGCCGCCCTGGCCGGCGGGTTCGGGGATCAGGGCGAAAGCGGCCTGGGCGGCCTCCCGCTCGATGATCCAGCGGGAGGACGGGCTGCCCACCTCCTCATCCGGGGTCAGCAGCAGGACGATGGGGCGGTTTGTGGCGATGTTTTGGAGCAGGATCGAGCGGACCGCGTGAAAGGCGAGGAAGCTGCCGGCCTTCATATCATAGATGCCAGGGCCATGGGCTTTGTCGCCATCGACGTGGAAGGGCATGGATTCCAGCGTCCCATGCGACCACACGGTATCCAGATGCCCCGCGAGCAGGATCGGCTGGCCCTCCCCCGGCGTGCGGGCGATCAGCGTATCGCCAAAACCGCCACTGCCGTCGATGCGTTCGATCCTGGCGCCGGCGCGCGCCAACTCCCCCTCCGCCACGTCCATCAGGCGGTTGACCGCCGTGGGATCGGTGGAGGGCGTTTCCATCCGCACCCAGGCGGACAGTTCACGCAGAAGGTCTTCGGAGGTTCCAACCTGGGTTTGGGGCATGGGCGGAGGGTATGCTGACGGATGGGGGGTGGCGCAAGCTGGTTGCTGCAAGGGACGGGCTGAGCCACCCCCCACGCTTTCGTCATGCCGATGAAGATCGGCATGACGACTTGGGGCACCTCCCCCGATATTTTCCGTCCCCCTTGCAGAAAAATCGCCCCGCGTTTCCGAAGTCTTAACCTTTGCCCGTCACACTGCCGGGCATGACCAAACTCACCCCGGTCGCGGCCATCGCCCGCGTGAACACATTCGCATTCTCCGGCATCGACGCGATCCCGGTGGAGGTGCAGGTCCAGATCTCCCCCGGCACCCCGGCGCTGGTGCTTGTCGGCCTGCCGGACAAAGCCGTGGGGGAGGCGAAAGAGCGGGTGCGGGCCGCCTTCGCCGCCATCGGCTTGTCGTTGCCGCCGCGGCGGGTGTTGATCAACCTCAAGCCGGCGGACCTGCTGAAAGAGGGCAGCCATTTCGACCTGCCTTTGGCTCTGGCGATCCTCGCGGCAATGGATGTGCTGCCGCGTGATGAGGTCGCGGGCTACGCGGCTTTGGGGGAGCTGTCGCTCGACGGCACGCTCAGCCCGGTTGCCGGCGTCCTCCCGGCCGCGATCGGGGCATCGGCCGCTGATCTCGGCCTGATCTGCCCGGCCAGTCAGGGTGGGGAGGCCGCCTGGGCCGGGCGCATCGAAGTGCTGGCGCCGCGCGACCTGCTGACGCTGATCAACCATTTCCGCGGCACCCAGGTCCTGACCCCGCCGGAGACGCCGGGCCTCGCCGAGGCCGAACGCGGCCCGGACATGCGCGACGTCAAAGGCATGGAAAGCGCCCGGCGCGCGGTCGAAATCGCCGCCGCCGGGGGCCATAATCTGCTGCTGATCGGCCCGCCGGGGGCCGGGAAGTCCATGCTCGCGGCCAGGATGCCCGGCCTGCTACCCGACCTCAATCCGGCCGCGGCGTTGGAGGTCAGCATGATCCACAGCGTCGCCGGCCTGCTCGACGGCGGGCGGCTGGTGATGCGGCCGCCGTTGCGGGAGCCGCATCACTCGGCCTCCCAGGCCGCACTGAGCGGGGGTGGGCAGCGCGCCAAGCCGGGAGAGGTCTCCCTGGCGCATCGGGGCGTGCTGTTCCTGGACGAATTGCCGGAGTTTCCGCGCCAGGCGCTGGAAGCCCTGCGCCAGCCGATGGAGTCCGGGCGTACCACCGTGTCCCGCGCCGCCGCGCATGTGACCTATCCGGCACGGTTCCAGCTGATCGCGGCGATGAATCCGTGCCGGTGCGGCTATCTGGGGGATGGTTCGCGCGAATGCGGCCGGGCGCCGCGCTGTGGGGAGGATTACCAGAACCGCATCAGCGGCCCGGTCATCGACCGCATCGACCTGACCGTGGCGGTGCAGCCCGCCACCGCCGCCGAACTGGCGCATGCACCGCCGGGCGAGGCCTCCGCCCCCATCGCGGAGCGGGTGGCGCGCGCCCGCCGCGCCCAAGCAGCGCGCTATGGCGACGACGGCCCCAGCTGCAACGCGGAGGCTGACAGCCGCGACCTCGACCTGACCGCCGATGCGACGAAATTGCTGGAACAGGCGATGGAGAAGCTGCGATTGTCCCCGCGCGGCTACACAAGGACGATGCGCGTGGCGCGCACGATCGCCGATTTGGCGGGGATTGAGCGCGTGGGCCGGGCGCATGTGGCGGAGGCACTGGCGTTTCGCCACCGCGGGCCGGGGCGGAGCTGACGGTCAGGGCAATCGGGTGAAGCCGCGGTTCTATCGCATAGGCCGATATTGCGTTTGC
>CAIUPC010000856.1 GCA_903900905.1 uncultured Acetobacteraceae bacterium | reverse complement strand
GGGGGCGGGGGTGTTTGGGGCTGCGGCACGAGGGAACCGCCCCCTCCCCCCGGCCCCCTCCAGCGACGGGAGGGGGAGGGTATTTCGCTGCTCATACCTCACCCAAAATCAGCGCGGTCAGTTCGTCCGGCATGGTCAGCATCGGGTAATGGCCGGTGTCCATTTCATGGCACGGCACCTTCAGACGGGCGGCGCAGCGGCGCACATGGGCTTCACCGGGATTGGGGGCCTGGCGGCACCAGATCACCGTCGCCTTCCAGTCCATGTCCCAGAAATCGGCCAATCTGACGGGGATTTCCGAGGTGCCGATGGGGTGCGGGGTGTAGCGGTCCAGCACCCATTCCATTGTTTCCGGGTCCAGCCCCTCGAACAGGCCCGTGGCAGCCGCTTCGCGCGACGGCGCGGCAGCGAGGGGGATGTAGCCGGTCAGGTCGCCCCGCTTGGTGATATCGCGGCTGCGTTCGCCATTGAACAGCGCCAGCGCGTCAACGAACACCAGGCGCGCGATGCGGTGGCGCATGCGTTCGGCCGCGCCGCAAACAACCATCCCGCCGGAGCTGGTGCCGACCAGCACGACATCGCGCAGATCCTCAAAATACAGCAGGTCGGCGATCTCATCGACGTAGGTCGAGGTATCGATGCCGGCCCGCAGTTCATGCCGGCGTTCGGCGCAGCCCAGCATCGTCGGCGCGTAGACCGTGTGCCCCGCGGCGCGCAGGCGGGAGGCCACCCGCTGCCAGATCCAGCCGCCTTGATAGGACCCATGCACCAATACGAACGTTGTCATTGTTGGTTTTCTCCCCAGCGTTGCAGCGCGGCGTGGCCCGGTTCCGCCAATTGGTAGAGGCCGCGATCCACCCGCTCGAACCATCCATAGACGTTGCGCAGCAGAATGGCCGCCGCGTCGGGCGCCACCGGCCGCAAATCGCGCGGCCGCTTCGGACCCTCGCGCAACAAGGCGGCGCAGTCCAGGGCCTGCTGACGATAGGCGGTCATGATGGGCTGGCGGGTTGACCCGCCCCCGGTCGGATCGCCGCGGCGGGCGGCGTGTTCCTTGAGGATGCGCTTGCGTTCCTTGGCGTTGCGCCGAGGCTGGTACGGGGTTGGTTCCACCAGGATTTCGACCCGCGCCTTCTCCGGCGTCACCGCCAGCAGCCCGAACCCCAGCATCCGGCAGAGCCTGTGTGCTCGGCTGTCGCGGTCCCGGCCCCGGCGGGACGCGGCGACGGCCAGCCAGACGTCGTCGGCGGCGCGCATGCGGTCGAGGCCTTGCAGCACCAGTTCCAGCGTGAAGCCGAGTTTCAGCTCGCAGATGACGAGGATGGGCGGTTCGGCGTCGCGCACGGCGACGATGTCGCAGCCCCGGACCTCCCCTTTGACGGTGAAGCCCTGGGCTTCGAGGAAGGTTTTGACGGCGGGGTAGAGGGAGGTCTCGGGGGCGCGACTCGGCATGGGGGTATTTGAGCCGAGACTGAGGTGGGCGTCTGTACCGGAGGCGGCCGGGGTGGCATGTCGGTGCCTGCGGCACTGGTGCGGCGTGTTGTGCCGCCGTCTCCGGTCCCGATCTCGTTGACGGTTTTACAATGGACTTATGAACGGGGAAGGGCCTGTGATTTGAAGGTTCTGGATTTGGTGCGTAAATCTTGAATTATGCACCGGATGGGACAGGCATTCGGGACGGCCAAGTCCTTGGTGGTGCTGTGCCGCGTGTCCGTTCCGTCAGTTACCCTTTGCGCAACACAGAAAAAGCCGGTTCGGCGCGGCAATCGCCACTTGACACGACTCAGAGTGATGTTGTCACAGCGCTTGCGAGGACCACCCCATGCCAGAAGCCGCACAAACCTTCGAGACAGAACTAGAGGTATTGCGCACGGAAGCTGAGTCTGCCGCGCAGTTTCTCTATGCGTATCGGGCAATCCATGAGGTAGCTGCACGGCACACTGAAGTCGTAACCCTGCTAAATACCGCGCCGCTATTCTGGAATACGACATTAGGCGCGTTGCAAATCTCCGCATTCATCGCCTTGGGCCGCGTGTTTGACGACGACAATGGTTCTCACGGCGTTGCCCGCCTTCTGCGTTTGGCCATAGCAAGCCCGCAAATTTTCACGCGCGATGCCCTTGCTGCTCGTCGGCAAGGCAACAGCCCGACAAAACCAGAATGGCTAGACGGATTTATCTCGAAGACTTACGAGCCCTTACCCTCCGACTTCGATTATCTTCAACAGAAAATATCTGAAAATAAGGCAGTATATGAAGCGAAATATAAGCCAATCCGCAATAAAATTTACGCCCACAAGGACATTAAGGGCAACGCAAAGGTTCGCGAGCTATTTGCGGAAACAAATATCGTTGAATGGCAGACCCTAACGCTATTTCTGCAATCTTTGCATAATGCGCTATGGCAGTTACTGCATAACGGCATCAAGCCGGTTTTGTGCGAACATCCGCACGCTATCGCGGACATGATTAACAATCCCATTCCACCTGATCGGCAATTGCCGCCGCACGAAAAGATTGCCCATCAAGCGGCAGAGTTTCTGCTTACGGCAGCGAAGAAGGGGAAGCCATAGCGTGGCCTTCCGTCATCCGTCTGCGCCAGTGATGCGCGTGCCATGAAGGGCGCAGGCATCCTCGCGCTACTGGCCGGTTTGGGCGGATGTACCGATTCCGCTGATATGTTTCCGCTGAATGCTGCTGCGCAACGCCTTGGTCCTGTGAAAGGATCATTTGTTAGAACCGGGATAGGGCGAGGCCCTGTCACGGTTACAATGGCAACCGGCGAGGTTTTAACGGGAGAATATCGCGTAGCTTTCGGCAGTTCGGTCGGAATGGCTTTCTCCGGAACCCGATCAGCTTCCGCTATCGTCATAAGCGACGGGCCTGTTCAATTTGTCATGACGGGGCCAACCACTCAAATGCTGTGTCGTGGAACAAGCAGCACGATGGGGCATGGGAATGGCCAGTGCCAGACCTTCGATGGTGCTGTGTGGGCGATTAGCTGGTGACAGCGCGGCGGCTGCGGATTTCCCAACCCCGTCCCGGTGGTTTTTAGAACGTTTGATGTTTAGAGCCGCAAACGAAGCGCGGCGACGACGGCGACAACGACAGCAATAAAGATGTTGATCGGCTTACGCAGACCGGCGATTGCCGCATTCATGCCGGCTTGCCGGTAGCACAATAATTGTATGTCCTCTCGTGAATGCAAGATGGCCCCTTTTAGTTTAGTAGTCTCCTCCTTGTCGTTTTCTTCCTCGTTCTCGGTCTTCTTTAGCAGGCTGCTGAAAAACCCCCAACCTTTCGGTGATTTTCCTCTTTCTACCTAGGGAATTCGAAGTTCAGG
>CAIUPC010000855.1 GCA_903900905.1 uncultured Acetobacteraceae bacterium | reverse complement strand
CGACCAACTGGCATCGACCCGCAAGCGGCGGGTCATCAGACCTAAACTTGTAATCTGAATTACCTAGTCCGGCAAGAGCCGAAGAGAGTAACCGAACCGGTGGAGGATTGCAAGGCTGCAACCCGCTGCGGTGAGTGGTTTCTAGGCGGGGGGACCCGGACTGTCAACGCGAATAATCAGCCCCCCAGGTTTTTCAAAAACCACCCCTAAGCGATTGATAATAAAGGGCCACAAGGCGCATAAGTGACCTTTCAACCGAAACAGAGGAGCCATGCAACTGTAACATGGCGCCCACGGACTCACAGCCAACGCAGGTTCGGTAACCCGCCAAGCATGTGCAAACCAACCACCTCAAAGTGGGTCCGGCGACCCTGAAGATGCTGTGCCACACTGGATACATCCCGTAACCGGCGCTCGAACGGCTGATCGGCGAAAATGGCCGTCGACCCCGCCTCATGGAACACCTGGAACGCCACGTCCCGGGCTGTGTGGATCGCAAACGTGGTTGCCTGCCGGATCGCAACCCGATTTTCGATCGTGATCTGCCCGGCGGCGGTCACATCCAGCCACACATCATCCAGCACCTTCAGCAATCCCGCCCGCGCCGCCTTCAACGCCGCGTCCGAATACCCAAGGATGGATTGCACCGCATTGTTGTCGCGCAGCGCGTCCGTCGCCCAGGCCTGGGTCTTCCCCCGCATCAGAGCCACCACCGCATCCAACAACCCCCGCGCCGCGCCCAATGCCACGCAGGAGAATCCACCCGCATAAAGCTGCATCGCCTGATACCGGTACAGCGCGCCCCCCTCCCGCCGCTCATCGGGAGATTCCCGCGTCAAGGCATGCGCGTCATCGATAAAGAGGTCGGTGATGGAGAACGTGTCGCTCCCCGTCCCCTGCAGGCCCATCACCTGCCAGACATCGCCGTCGATCACGGCCAATTCCCGGGGGAACAGCATGGTCCGATCCCACGGCCGACCATCGGGATGCCGAACCGGGGAACCATCTTCATGGAAGCAGGGGGTCAAAGCACCCAGCCAGGTCGCATGGCGGGAACCGGAGGCGAAGGACCAGCTCCCCGTCACGCGCCAACCACCCGCGGTGCGCACAGCCCGCGCACCCGGGCCCTGACCCCAGGCCAGTACGGCGTGACGATCGCCCCAAACCTGATGCGCAATCTCTGGCGCGACATAGGCCGCGGCCATCGAGCAGCCGGACCCCTGGTTCATGCACCAGGCCGCGCTCGCATCGCCCATGGCGATTGCCTCGATGCATTGCACATAGTCTGAGGGGGTCAGTTCATAGCCACCGGCAGAGCGCGGCAATAACAGGCGGAACATGCCGGCATCATGCATGGCATCCAGGACATCGGACGGCAGGGCTGAAGCAGCCTCGATCCGTGGCGCTGCCGCGGCCAAAAGAGGGATCAGCGCCCGCGCCCGCCCCAGGCAAGCCGCCCCGCTGTTCGTGGCCTCAGTTGCGCTATCATTCATGGCGCCGTCTCCCCTTTGTATCGGTTTATCGCAATTGACATACCGGAAAGCCCCCCGCAATACTCATCAGTAGGTCCAGGGCGCCCCAAGCAGGAAGCGTCCGCTTTCGTGTGCCTCGCCGACTGGACAAGCCGATGATGTCAATGTGCTTTCACCTCATGCCCCGTACCGAGCCGCCGCCGCTTTTTCGCCCGGCCAGCCGTTCCGTTTGGATCGCTATCTATTGTTATCTATCCGACCTGAAGCGCGCGCCTGATGTTTAGCGGCGCCTGGAATCTGCACGCCGAAAATGCCCAGCCTGATACTTCCGCTATAGCAAAATAAACAATCTTCGATGGAGCGAAACGTGAGCGATCCCGAGACCCTGACAATCGACCTCAACGGCTATGCCACCCGCGTGTGGCGCAAGGGCAGCGGCCCGGTGCTGGGGTATCTGGCTGGCTTCGGCGGGCTGCCGCGCTGGATGCCGTTCCTGGACGAGCTGGCGAAAAGCCGCACCGTGATCGTGCCCTCCGTCCCCGGTTTCCCGGGCGGGGATCGGGGCCACGCCATTCTGGACAGCCATCTCGACTGGATGCTGGCGATGCGCCAGCTATTGGAAAAATCCGGCCTCGACGGCGCTGATCTGGCGGGAAGCTCGGTGGGCGCGTCTCTGGCCGCGGATGTGGCCGCGTTATGGCCCGCCTCCGTCGGCAAGCTGGCGCTGATCGCGCCATTTGGCCTGTTTGATGAGAAGGATCCGCCGACAGACCCATGGGCCCAGCGCGCCGACCGGGTTCCAGGCCTGCTCTGCGCGGATCCAGAGGTCTACAAAGGCATGAAGGCGGCACCCGAGGGCGCCAACTCGATCGAATGGCCCATTGAACAGGTGCGCGCGAGTGAGGCCGCCGCCCGCATCTTCTGGCCCTTGGGCAATACTCGGATCGAGAAGCGGCTCGGGCTGATCAAAGCGCCGACGCTGCTGCTCTGGGGTGAGCAGGACCAAATCATGCCGCGCAGCTATGCGGATGTGTTTGCCAAAGGCATCGCCGGTCCGACGACGGTACGGACGATCGCCGGCGCCGGACATCTGGCGGAACTGGACAAGCCGGCGGAGGTCGCACGGGCGATCCTCGATTTCCTGGGTTGATCACACCACCGGGCTTTCTTCGCGTCATGGCCGGTCAGACCCGGCCATGACCATCGGCCCATTTATCCCCATCGGCTTGTGGGTAACTTTTCAGAATCGGGGACAACAACCGTGGAGCCGGACCGGTCCACAACGCATCCCCAGGCTACCCTTGTGTGACCAATGCGGGTCACACAGATGTCTAATCCCTGGCACAAAATAATCTGGTGAAATTCCAAATGGTTGGAAGCCGCGAACCGGGATCGCTGATGGCAGTTCCGTGACAGTGACCGGGGTACCAAGGTACCCACAGCCCCATCATCATCACCTCTTCACCCGAATCAAACCTTCAACGCTTTCCTGCTTGTTGGAATCCTTCACGACTCCAACCGTACGTACTCAAAATCGCCAGGCATATTGTCGATCCCAATCCGCGGTGGGGCGATCCATCCTGCGTACGCCCCCCGGTCGCGGACCGGTTGCATAAGGCTGGCAATGAACTGGTTGTCCTCGATCGACGGCAAGACCTCCTTCGACCGCTTCGCCCACTGGTCAGCGGTCAGCAAGGTGCCATCGATATCAGCATGGCAGGCTGCGAACTCGCCGATACGGCGATTGAAGGCGACGTGCGGTAGAGTCAGGCGGAAGGGCACCTCCGCCCGTTCCAACACCCGGTTCCAGCGAGCGATGCCAGCCGCGGTGTCCTGCACATAATCGTCGCGCAGCCGCATATTCAGCGCTGACAACGCCGGCGCCTGATCGACCACAACCTTCCCGTCCTTAAAGCGCAGGACCGGATATACCGCCGCCAAAAGCTGATGGTCATCGGTCAGCTTATCTTCCCGGTAGCGGCCCTTGATGCCGGCATTAAAGGCATTCGCAGCGTTGGTGCTGATCTCATTCCCGAACAGGTCCAGCGTCAGCGCGAAATGCAGGTTCGCTTTCTTCTGCAATGTCGGGAGATCGATCACGCCGAGCGCGCGGACCTTCTCGATATCATAGGGATCGTCGATCCCGGCCGCCTTCATCGCCTCACACGTG
>CAIUPC010000854.1 GCA_903900905.1 uncultured Acetobacteraceae bacterium | reverse complement strand
CGTGGTGTCGTTCACGGTGACGCCGACCATGAGGCCGAGGGTGAAGATGGAGTTAACCAACGGTCTGCCGAACTCGGTTTTGGCCGCGAATTCCGCGTCGAGATGCAGCGGCTGCACGTTCATGGTGATCGAAGTGAACAGCACATTGTCCATCTCCGTGACGGTGCGGGTCCAGGGATGGGCGAAGTCCTGCCCGACGTGGAATTCTTCGTAATAGAGACCGGCCATCGTGGTTTCCTCCTGAGCAATATTTTGGCGTGCCAGAGCCGGCCTGGAATGAGACCGGGTCATGCATCGCAGCTCCGGATTGTGCCGTTGCCGGCGGGGGAGTGTCGAGCCTGCCTCCCTGTCGGCAGACCCGCTCCACCAGTCACTGAACGGCGGCGCTTGCGGACGCTATAGTCCGGCGCGACGTGTTTACTTCACCGTCCGCCGATAGAACGCGATCAACTCACGCTGGAACCGCTTCAGGAACCGCGCACGATCAAAGCCGCGCGGGTCAGCGCAGATCTCCGGCGCCGCGCCACGTAGGATCTCGTTGCAGGGTGCCAGGAACGCGAAATGCCCGGCATCGGGAACCAGATGATAGCTTAATCCATGCGTCAGCAGCGGCCGCACCGCCGCTGCGTTGGTGACGACCTCATCCTTGCCGCTGACCCAGACCTGTACGGGTGGGGTGAACGCTTTGAGGCCATTGGGTTCAAAGACATGGATCAGGGCGGGGGTTGCGAGGGCCATGGCTTTGATCCGGCGGTCGGGCACTCCGCCTTCGGTTGGCGTGTCGTTGCCGCTGGTCAGGCCCCTTTCGGCGGCTTTGCGGCAGCCCCAGTCCTTTGGGTGTGACGTGCAAAACGCCAACGCCTTGGACCAGTCGGCGACGCCACCCCCGGCGATCAGGCCGGTGGTTCCGCCGGCGGAGTGCCCGAAAAATCCGATCTTTTTGGGATCGATCACGTCATGCCCGATCCAGCCATGCAGCAGATAATCCAGCACCCGGGTGATATGGCGCGGGCGGTTGACGAAATTCCGGCTGGAGAAGGAAGCGGATTGATCCTGGTAATTGTCCCCGGTATGGGCGACAGCCGCAACGATATAGCCGGCCTCCGCCAGCGCCATGGCGGTGTCATAGGAATTCACCGCGCTGCCGCCGGTGCCGTGTGACATCACGATCAGGCCCCGCCCATGGCCGGAAACCGGGGCATCGAGGGCGATGTTCATTTCGAATGGGCCGATTTGACGCGTTTGCGGCGCGGCGGTGCTGGGATACCAGATGGCGACTTTCAGCGGTTCGCCCTCTGCATCCGGGGCGGCGGCCCATTGGAAACCCACGGCGCTGGCCGGTGCGATGCTGGCGAGTATGATCAGGGCCATCAGGCCCATGATACGTCCGAACATGGCAGGCTCCTGGTTTGAGAATCAGGCGGCCACTTTCTCCGCCCGCACGTCCTTAATATCCCGGAATGTCAACGCCGGTGCCAGTTCCTCGGCACGGCGCATCATGAAGCCGGAGCTTGCCAGATACACCGGGTCGCCGTCGACATCATCGGCCATCGCGGTCCGGTTATTGCCGATAAAATTCGCCAGTGCCACACGATCCGGCGACGTCACCCAGCGCGCCAATTGGAACGGGGAGGCTTCGAAGCCGATCCCGACCCCATATTCGCCGGCTAAACGGGATTGCAGCACGTCCAGCTGCAGGGTCCCGACGACGCCCACCAGCGGCGCAGAGCCATCCTGCGGGCGGAACAGCTGCACCACGCCTTCCTCGGCCAGTTCGACCAGGGCCTGGCGGAGCTTCTTGGCCTTCATCGCGTCGTCCAGGCGCACGCGGCGGAGGATTTCGGGGGCGAAATAGGGAACGCCGACGAAGTTGATGTCCTCGCCCTCGGTCAATGTGTCGCCGATCCGCAGGGTGCCGTGGTTGGGGATGCCGACGACATCGCCGGCGAAGGCTTCATCGGCGATTTCACGCTCGCGGGCGAAGAAGAACTGCGGCGCGTGCAACGCGATGGATTTGCCGGTGCGCACCTGTTTCAGCCGCATGCCGCGCACCAGCCTGCCCGAGCAGACGCGGGCGAAGGCGATGCGGTCGCGGTGGTTGGGGTCCATGTTCGCCTGGATCTTGAAGACCAGGGCCGTCAGGCCGGGGTCAGAGGCATGCACGGTCCGCTTATCGGCGGGCTGGTCGCGCGGCGCCGGGCCGTATTCGGCCAAGCCGTCCAGCAGATCGCTGACGCCGATGCCTTTGATGGCGCTTCCGAAATAGACCGGCGTGAGATGCCCGGCATTGAAGGATTCGACATCGAAAGCGGGCAGGGCCTCGCGGATCAGATCGACCTCATCGGCAACGTCCTGCAGGCGGCGGTCCGATTGCTCCAGCGGCGCGATCAGGCGCATATCACGCTTGCGCAGGTCGTAGGTGCCGGCGAATTCCGACGCCCGGCCGATGGGCCAGGTGACGGGGGAGGTATCCAGCGCCAGGGCGTTCGAGACCTCGTCCAGCAATTCGATCGGGTCGCGGGCTTCGCGGTCCATCTTGTTGACGAAGGTGATGATCGGGATGTCGCGCAGGCGGCAGATTTCGAACAGCTTGCGGGTCCGCGCCTCAATCCCTTTCGCGGCGTCGATCACCATCACGGCGGAATCGACGGCGGTCAGGGTGCGGTAGGTGTCTTCGGAGAAGTCTTCATGGCCTGGCGTGTCGAGCAGGTTGAAGACGCAGCCCTGATGCTCAAACGTCATCACCGAGGTGACGACGGAAATGCCGCGATCGCGCTCGATCCCCATCCAGTCCGACCGCGTGCGCCGGCGTTCGCCCTTGGCGCGGACGTTGCCGGCGAGCTGGATCGCCCCGCCGGCGCGGAGCAGATGCTCGGTCAGCGTGGTCTTGCCGGCATCGGGGTGGGAGATGATCGCGAAGGTGCGGCGGCGGGCGATTTCTGAAGATGGCTCGGTCATGCGGTGCCTATAGAGGATGCCGCGTCCCTAGTCATGCCCGGCGATGAGTCGCGGCGCATAGGTGCCAATCCAACCGTCTTTGGTGACGTATTGCTCCGCCGAACCCCAGGGGGAGACGGCATAGAGCGCGGCCATGCCGTGCGACATCAGCACGCTGGTGATGACCGCGCCGGCGATGGCGGTTTTGGTGCGGCGGCTGAAGGGGCGGGCGCTGGTTTGGCACAGGGCATGAACCCCGAGCAGCGCAGCCAGGACGAAGAACGGATAAAACTCCATCCGGTAGCGCCAGGCCATGCTGATCGCGCAGAGCATCAGGACAGGTGGGATGGTGAGGCCGAGGAGTAGAGCGTGGGTGGGCATCCAGGCGGCCGGTGCGGTCGGCACGATGACTCCCCCTCCCCTTGTGGGAGGGGGTTGGGGGGAGG
>CAIUPC010000853.1 GCA_903900905.1 uncultured Acetobacteraceae bacterium | reverse complement strand
TCTGCCGCGATTGGTCCCCGGGACAAGCCCGGGGATGACGGGGGGAAGGCATGCCCGGCTTCCCCGATTACCCATGCGATAAAGCCGCATCGCCTCGTCTGGCATCGCACTTGCAGGGTATCCTGGGCAACACAGGCCAAACCATGCCCCAGGACGCCGCATCCCGTCTGGCGACATCTGGCGCCGCGCTCACGATCGAGCGGGTCGCCCACCGCTATGGCAATGCGGTGGCGCTGGAACAGATTTCCCTCGATGTCGCAGGCGGGGAGCTGGTTTCGCTGCTCGGCCCCTCCGGCTGCGGCAAAACCACGCTGCTGCGGATTATCGGCGGCTTCATCGAACAAAGCGCCGGACGGGTGCTGATCCAAAATGAGCCCGTGGATCATCTGCCCGCCAACAAGCGCACCGTCGGCATCGTCTTTCAGAATTACGCCCTGTTTCCGCATATGACCGTCGCCCGCAACATCGCTTACGGGCACGAAGCGCGCCGCACCCCGACGGCAGAGGTCAAAGCCCGGGTGGCGGAGATGCTCGCGCTGGTGCGGCTGGATCACCTCGCGGATCGTCTGCCAGGGGCACTCTCGGGCGGCCAGCAGCAACGCGTGGCTCTGGCCCGGGCGCTCGCGGTGCGGCCGTCGATCCTGCTGCTCGATGAGCCTTTCGCCGCGCTCGACAAGAACCTCCGCCTGGACATGCAGATCGAGGTGAAGCGCATCCAGCGCCTGTCCGGCACCACGACAATTCTGGTCACCCATGACCAGGAAGAGGCGCTGTCACTGTCCGACCGGATCGCGGTGCTCAATCAAGGCCGCCTCGAACAGCTCGCCCCACCCACGGAAGTCTACGACCGTCCGGCCTCCCTCTTCGTCAACACCTTCGTCGGCACCGCCAACGTCATTCCAGGGACCTTCGTCTCCGCGTCCGGTGGCATCGGGATCGTCGATCTCGGCGGCATTCACATCACCACGCGTGCGCCCATTGCCCCCATCACGCCGGGCGAAGCGGTCGTCGTGTGCATCCGTCCGGAGCATCTGCGGATCGCAACCACCGGCACCGGGCTGCAAGGCACGGTCGAGATGGGCCTGCCTTTGGGTGCGACCATCGTGCACGAAATCCGCACCACAACCGGCCTGTCCATCAAAACCGCCGAACCGCGCGCCACCGGCACCGAACCCCGCTTGCCCGGCACGGCCGTCACCCTGATCCCGACCCAACCAGAAGCCGTGGGCGTGTTCCGCCCGGCGGCCTGATTTTCCTCCAGGAGTCCTCTATGTCACCGACACGACGCAGTCTTATGACCACCGCTCTGACTTTGAGTGCGATGCATCTGTTCCCCCGCCTGAGTCAGGCCCAGGCCCGCATGCTGGTCTTCGCGACGTTCACTGGCAGTTGGGAGGAAGCCCATAAAGCCGTCCTCGTGCCAGCCTTCCGCAAGGCGACCGGCGCCGAGATGGTGCTCGACCCGATGCTGTCGGTCGACCAGATCGCGAAAGTAAAGGCGTCCCTGGCCAATCCGCCCATCGACGTGATGCTGCACGATCCGGGCCCGGCGCTGGTGGCGATCGATCAGGGGCTGGTTGAACCTTATCCTGTCGCTGAGTCGAAACATTACGCCGATCTGATCAGCGAGGCGCAGGTCGCGACCGGGCCGGCACCGTTCTTCCAGGTGGTAGGCCTGACCTACAACCCAGAGAAGGTGAAAACACCCCCGACATCCTGGGCTGACCTGTGGAAGCCGGAATTCAAGGGCCGCGTCGGCATCACCAATCTGAACTCCACCCTCGGCACCGGATTCCTGGTGGAAATCGCGCGCATGCATGGCGGGTCGGAGGCGAATGTCGATGCCGGCTTCCAGGCGATCAAAGACCTGAAGCCGAATATCGCCGCCGTCGCCGCCAATCCAGGTCAGCTGGCGACACTGTATCAACAAGGTCAGGTCGAGATCGGGCCGGGCAATTTCAACGCCATCCAGATCCTCAAGGCACGCGGCGTGCCGGTGGAATTCGTCACCCCGAAAGAAGGCGCCATCGCCTTCAAAACGACCATCCATATCGTCAAGAACTCCCCCAACAAGGAACTGGCGTTCAAACTGATCGAGGCCTCCATTTCCCCGGAGGTGCAGGCAGCGCTTATGGAAAGCCCCTATTTGATCGTGCCGACCAATTCGAAAGTGAAAATGGGTGGCGAGATCGCCAAAGTGCTGGCGAGCAGCGTGGACGAGTTGAAAAAGAAATTCGTCTTCCAGGATTGGGTCACCATCAACAAGCAGCGCGCCGGCTGGATCGATCGCTTCAACCGCGAAATCGCCTAGATCATGGCGGCGCGCATGATGATCGGCTACGAACTGAAACTGGCGACCCCGCTGGCGGCTTTCTTCGTGCTGTTCTTCGTCGCGCCGCTGCTGATCCTGCTGTACGTCAGCCTGCAGGCCGATCCGGGGATGACACGGATGACGGCGGCGCAGTTCGGGCGGTTTTTGCTGGACCCGTTCTCGCTTGGCGTGCTGCTGCGGACATTGTTTCTGGGTGTGCAGGTGACATTGCTTTGCCTGCTGCTGGGGTTTCCGCTCGCCTGGTGTTACCTGCGCGGGCCGGCCTGGCTGCAGCCGGTGCTGATCCTGGTGGTGCTGCTGCCGCTGCTGACCTCGGTGGTGGTGCGCACCTTCGCCTGGATCGTCATCCTGGGGCGCCAGGGCATCGTCAACGCGGCGCTGATGTCGCTGGGCCTGATCGATACGCCGCTGCGGCTGCTGTACACCGAGGGCGGAGTCGTCGTGGCCCTCGCCCAGGTGCAGATGCCGCTGATGGTGCTGCCGCTGATCACGGCGCTGTCGCGGATCAATCGCAGCCTCGATGATGCCTCCGCCGCGCTGGGGGCGGGCGCCTGGCGGGGATTTTGGCGCGTCACCGTGCCGCTGTCGCTGCCCGGGATCATCGCGGGCTGCATGCTGACCTATGCCGCCGCGATCACCGCCTTCATCACCCAATCGCTGGTGGGTGGCGGGCAGATGCTGTTCATGCCGATGTATATCTACCAACAGGCCACCGCGCTGCAGAACTGGCCCTTCGCGGCGGCGATTTCCATCATCTTCCTGGCCGCGGTGCTGGCCGTCATCAGCGTCTTCAAGGCCCTTGGCCGCCTGTCCCAGGCCCGCGCCAATGCGTAGGCGCGATGGGTGGGAGGCTTTGAGTTTCCGCCTCACGATGTGGGGCCTGGCGGCGGTGGCGTTCCTGCTGCTGATCATGCCCAGCGTGGTGGTGATCGTGGTCTCGTTCACCTCGGGCTTTTCGCTCAAATTCCCGCCGCCTGGCTATTCGTTCCGCTGGTATGTCGCGTTGCTGGATGCCTGGCAGTTGCAGTTCGCGGCCATGAACAGTCTGAAAGTCGCGCTCTGGACGACCGGACTATCGGTGTTGCTGGGCGTGCCGGCGGCGCTGGCGATCGCACGATCCCCGACCGCCCGCGCCAAGGCGCTGGACTCCTTGTTCATGTCGCCGCTGATTCTGCCGGCTTTGTCCTTTGGCCTCGCGGCGCTGATGTTCTTCAGCCTGATTGGCCTGCCCGTCTCCCCGCTGACTTTGGTGGCCGGGCATGTGATCGTCTGCGTTCCCTTCATATTGCGCACCACCATCGCCAGCATCGCCCAGTTGGAGTTCAGCCTGCTGGAGAGTTCCGCCAGCCTCGGCGCCACCAGGCTCTACACGTTCCGGCGTATCACCTTGCCGCTGATCCGGCCGGGAATCCTGGCCGGCGCTTTCATCGCCTTCATGTCGTCATTCGACAACGTTCCGGTCTCGTTGTTCCTGCGCGACGCACGCACTGATATGCTGCCGATCCGCATGTGGCAGGACCTGGAGGGCCGGTTGGATGTCTCAATCGCGGCGGTATCGGGGGTGCTCATCGTCATCACGCTCAGTCTGATGATGCTGATGGAGCGGCTGGCCGGTCTGTCGCGGCGGTTGCGATGATGGCGTCAGGCGCCGCGGTACAACGAGAAACCCCAAGGCGTGATCTTCATCGGCAAATGATAATGCTGCGCCGGATCGGCGATGTTGAACCGGAACGGCACCAGATCCAGAAACGGCGGATCGGTCAGTTCCAACGCGGCGCCGGCGAAAAACGCACCGGCGTGGAAAACGACCTCGTAAGTCCCAGCCTCCAGAACCGTCGTGGTGATCGGATGCAGGTCCAATGTCCCACCCGCCCCGAGATGCCCATCCGCGATCAGCGCGCCGCGATGAAAGACTTCCACCTTCATGCCGCGCGCGGGCTTGCCGCGGGCGGTATCAACGACGTGCAATGACAATCCGGGCATGGCTGAGCCTCCGTTCTGGCTCGATCATGCCTTATCATCCCCCAATGTGGCACGGGAAAAGCGAATGACCAGCATCGATCTTGAGACATTAAATAGCGCTTCCGTGGAAAGCTTCGTCGAGGCCGTCGGCGATATCTGTGAAAATGCGCCGTGGATCGCCGAACAGGTCGCCGCGCGCCGACCCTTCGCGACGGTGGCGGCCTTGCACAGCGCCATGATGGATGTGGTGCGGGAGGCACCGCTGGCGGATCAACTCGCGTTTCTGCGCGGCCATCCCGAATTGTCCGGCAAAGCCGCCCGCGCCGGGGCCATGACCGCGGCCTCCATCGCCGAACAGGGAAGCCTCGGCCTTGATCGATTGAGCGATGCGGAGTTTGACCGGTTCGAACGGG
>CAIUPC010000852.1 GCA_903900905.1 uncultured Acetobacteraceae bacterium | reverse complement strand
GGCGGAAGACGCCGCGCTGGTGTCGTTGCAGGCGGCGCGGGCCATGGTTGAAGCCGCGACCGCCGGCTAAAGCGACGCCGCTTACGACTCGGATAAAACGGGCTGGCCTTCGGGTCAGCCCTTTTTTTGTCACCAGATTCGTTGGGTATTCCGATATATCGGCCTGGGGCCGTTGGCTGGTCACCAGCCGCATGCGATGATGCTGGCTGTGATGGCGGCCAGGATACAGGGATGACCGGTGTTCCCAGACGATGCCAGGAGGCAACCGGCGATGAACGATAACGCGGCTATCATGCAATCCGCGCGTTTGCTGGTTGAGGCGAACCGCCTTGATGAAGCGGACTCGTTGCTGGCCGAGGCGGTCGCGGACGCGCCGGGCGAACAAAGCCTGCTTGCCATGCATGCCGATATTGCGATCCGGCGCGGTGCCTGGGAGGAGGCCCTGGTCCGCTGGGATGCGGTTCGCGCCCATGCTCCAGGTAACGCGGCGAGCTATGTGCTGGGCGCACGCGCCCTTGATGAATTGCAGCGCAATGACGAAGCGGACGAACGCCTGTTACGGGGATGTTTCCACTGTCCGGACGATATTTGGGTGCTCAGTGTTTGGGCCGATCACGCGGCACGGCGGGAGGACTGGCCCGAGGCGGTGCTGCGCTGGCAAGAACTCCGGCGTCAATTTCCGGATCACTGCACCGTTCTGGTCCAGTTGGCCCGGGCCTGTAACGCCGTCGGCGACGTAGCCCAGGCTGAAGCGCACATTGAAACCGCGGCTGCGCTTTTTCCGCAAGATCGTCAGGTGTTGCGGTTGCGGGCGGACCTCGCGATGCAGCGCTCGAACTGGTCTGTCGCGGCCCAAGCCTGGGAAGCATTTCGCACCGCCGCCCCCGACGATCCCGCCGGCTTCGTTCTTGGTGCGCAAGCGCTTGATCGGCTGGACCTTGGCAAGGAGGCGGACAGCGTCCTCGATCTCGCCTTCCAGCGGCACCCGAACGATATCTGGATCGCGTCGAACTGGGCCAGACGGCCCACGGATCAGCGGGATTGGACAGAGGCCGCGCGGCGGTGGCGCATATTCGGCGTGCTGCATCCCGATGACCCCCATTGGCGCCTCCATCTGGTTACGGCACTCACCGAGTTGGGGGATACGCCAGCCGCCGAAGCGGCGCTGGCGGAGTTGCTGCAGCGGTTTCCCGATAATCCCGCTGGGATGGCCCGGCTTGCTGATATGGCCGCCCAGCGCGGCGATTGGCAGGAGGCCACGCGCCGTTGGGCGGCGGTAGCCGCAGCCGCGCCAGAGCAGCCGGATGTTATCGTGCGGGCCAGCCGGGGCATGAGCGCCCTGGGGCATTTGGCGGAGGCCGATGATTTACTCTCCCAAGCACGCGTCAGCATGCCTTCGGACTTTTCGATCGCGGTCGCCTGGGCTGAACTGGCGATGCAGCGCGAAGTGTGGCCTGAGGCGGCGCGCCGCCTGGGCGAGATTCGCGAACGCTTCCCCGATCAGCCACACGGCTGGTTGGAGGGGGCGCGGGCGCTGTTGCGTAGCGAACGCCATGCCGAATCCGAAGCACTGCTGAACGAAGGCCGGGCGCGGTTCCCGGACAACCGGGACCTTCTGCTGCGCTGGTCGGAGATGCCGGGTGCGGCGGGCGACTGGGAAGGAAGCATCGCGCGCTGGGCTGAAGTACGGGCCCATTCTCCTGATGAGCCGCGCGGGTATATTGAAGGCGCGGTGGCGCTGAGCCGCTGCTGGCGCGGCCAGGACGGCGATGCGTTACTCGAGGCGGCGTTGATCCGGTTGCCCGGGGTACCGGAGATCATGTTTTATTGGACGCTGCTCGGCAGTTCGATCCATCCGCGGGACGTCACGCTGGCCCGGTGGGACCGCTTCCGTACCAGTTTTCCGGATCACACCGGCGGCTTCGCGTTCGGCGCTCATGCTCTGCAGGACGCGAACCAGCCGGACGCGGCGGAAGCGCTGATTACCGAAGGGTTGCGGCGCTTCCCCGATCATCTGGATGTGGTGCGGGCCTGGGCTCTGATTGCCGTGCGCCGCGGCGATCTGGTGACCGCGCTTGACCGGTTGAACGGCGCCATTGGCCGGTTTCCGTCCGATCTGGAACTCGTGCGGGCACGGATCGACGCTTTGCTGTCGCTGGCGCGGCATGAGGAAGCCAAAGCAGCGTTGGAGGCGGCGCGCCATCTCTGGCCGCAGAACGTCGCCTTGCTGCGCCAGAGTCTGATGCTGGCGGTGCAACGGCGGGAAATGGATGCG
>CAIUPC010000851.1 GCA_903900905.1 uncultured Acetobacteraceae bacterium | reverse complement strand
GAGGATGACGACGATATACAATCCCCGGGCTTGTCCCGGGGACCAAGGTTTCCAACAGTGCCGCGATTGGTCCCCGGGACAAGCCCGGGGATGACGAGGAAGAGAAGCCGTCGCCACTTATGTTAGCGCCTATGGGGCTCGGCCCGGGGATGACGGCTTTTTTTGAGGCACGCGCCGCAATTGTGGCGCCGATGCCCCTCAATCGCCCACCGCCGCAGCGGCCGGTTCGTTACGCGCCGATACCCGCGCCGAACCGGCGCAGAACAGGCTGGCGAGGAGGAGGATGGCGACCAGCACCAAAACCAGTTCCGGATGCCCTTTGTCGATCAGGTATCCGAACGGCACCGGGGTGATCGCGCCGCCCAGCGGTAGCCCGGCGCTCACGAAACCGAACACCTTGCCGACCTGGCCCGGGGGCGCCGCGTCCTTGAGCATCACGTCGCGTGGGGTCCTGCTGGCGCCGAGTGCCAGGCCGG
Organism: uncultured Acetobacteraceae bacterium; assembly: GCA_903900905.1. Classification (GTDB taxonomy): domain Bacteria; phylum Pseudomonadota; class Alphaproteobacteria; order Acetobacterales; family Acetobacteraceae; genus Rhodopila. The sequence continues at coordinate 1,130 of CAIUPC010000851.1, read as the reverse complement.
AGGCGAAGGTCAACACCCAGACCCCAACCCCGAGCGGCGGCAGCCAGTTGACCGCCAGCATCACCATGGCCGAGGTCGTCGTCAGCGTCGCCGCGAAGGTCAGCACATGCGCCTTGTGCTTATCGACGAACCAGCCGCCCACCAGCACGCCGGCCGTGCCGCCGACCATGTAGGTGGTCAAGGCGGTGGAGGCGACTTTGAGGTCCATGTCCTTGGTCGTGTGCAGCACCGTCACCAGCCAGGATTGCACCCCGCCGCCGGCCATCGAGCCCAGCATGAAGAAAGCGAAGAACAGCAGCATGGTGCGGCTGGTGAACAGGTCCCGCGCCGAAAGCGACACGCCCCCGGTATTGGCCTTCACCCGGGTTTGATCCTTCAGAATGCTGCTCTGCAACAGGATCGACAGTACCACCGGCACGCCGAGCAAGCCGACAAGCAGAAGCGTGCTCCGCCACCCGATCGCCAGCGTCAACACCGCGATGATCGGCGGCGCGAGGGAGCCTCCGAGATTGCCGCTGAAGGTGTGCAGGGCAAAGGCGCGGCCCATTTTGTCCTTGTCGACCGAGCCCGACAGGATCGCGTAATCCGCCGGGTGGACCACCGAATTGCCCATGCCGGAGAACACCGCGAGCAAGGGTATCTGCCAGAAGGCGGTCGCCTGACTCATGGTCGCGATCGAGAGCGACATCAGCAGAGTGCCGCCCACCAGGAAGGGCCGGGCGCCGAACCGGTCGACCATGAAGCCGACGGGGGTTTGCAGCAGGGCGGTCGTGCCGGACATCAGCGCGACGGTCAGCCCGAGCTGGGCGAAGCTGACCTGGAACGAGTCCTGCCAGGCGAGGAACATCGGCGGCAGGCAGATCACGTAGAAGTGGGAGAGGAAGTGCCCGTTGCCAATGAGGATATTGACCCGGGTCGAGCGGCTTAGCGCCATGATGCGGCGTCCCTGCGATTGCGGTCGATCAAAATGAGGCGGGCGGCGCGGTGCGTCAACTGGGGCTCACGGCGTATCCAGGGGTATCGCATATGGCAGATTTCCGCCAAAAACCGTCATCCTCGGGCTTGTCCCGAGGATCTCCAGCCGCACGGGCATCAGTATTTTACTAACAAAATCAACGGCAGTGCCGCGG
>CAIUPC010000850.1 GCA_903900905.1 uncultured Acetobacteraceae bacterium | reverse complement strand
GGGCCACCTATCGCGGCAGGGTGCGGGCGGGGTTGGCCCGGACAAGCCAGGCCATGACGGGTGGATGCAATCGGGCCAAATGGACCCCTGAAGCGGGGCAAGGCATGCTTTACGCCTGGTTGGGCGAAAACGACCGAGCAGGACACAAAATCGTGCCACCCACGGCTTTCACCGGGGTGGCACGATCATGCGGCACGGATGGTTGGATCAGTTGTCGTAGTTGCTGGAACTGCTGGTCTTCCCACCGGTGGTGCCAGTCGTCGTAGTTCCAGTCGTCGTAGTTCCAGTCGTCGTAGTTCCAGTCGTCGTGGTCGTCGTCGTCGTCGTGGTGCCGCCGGTCGTGGTGCTGGCGCCGCCAGCGGTGGTGCCGCCACCGGTTCCCATCGGCAGCGAAGTCACCCGCTTACCGGTCAACGCGAAATAGGCGTTGGCCAGAGCCGGGGCAGCCGGCGGCAGGCCGGGCTCACCCGTGCCACCCGGCGCGAAGGACGGATTGTTCATCACCTGCACATAGATCGCCGGCGCCTCTGCCAGCCGCATCATGTGGAAGTTGTCGAAGTTCTGCTGATCCGCCTTGCCTTTCTGCCAGGTCATCTTGCCCGAAAGCGCCGTCGAGAGGCCCTGGATGATCGCGCTTTGCATCTGCGCGGCCACCGAGTCCGGGTTCACCGCGAGGCCGCAATCGACCACACAATCCACCCGCACCAGTTGGATCCCGCCGGTAGCGGTCAAAGCGATCTCCACCACTTCAGCCACATACGTGCCAAAGCTGAAGCGGCAGGCGATGCCGCGGGCATGCCCGGCGGCCGGCTTCGTGCCCCAGCCGGCATTCGCCGCCGCCTGGTTCAACACCGCCAGCAGACGGGTATTCCCGGCCAGCAGCTTCTGCCGGTAGGCCAGCGGATCCATACCGGCGTTCAACGCGGCCTCATCGATCGCGCTTTCGACCACGAACGTATTCAGCGAGTTGCCCACCGAACGCCAGAACCCAACCGGGATCGGCGTCGTCAGGATGCCGTATTCCACCTGCCGGGAGGTCATTGCGTATGGCAGTTCCACGGCGCCATCAACCGACTGACCATCGATTCCACCAACGACCGCGCCGGGGAACACGCGGGCGAAGATGGAAGGCGAGATCAGTCGGTTGTTCCACCCGACAATATTGCCGGCGGCGTCGAGACCGACGGTGAGCTGCGAGAGCGCCATCGGCCGGTAGAAGTCGTGGGTGAAATCTTCTTCCCGCGACCATGTCAATTTCACGGGCACGCCGATCTGCTTGGCGACCAGGGCGGCCTGGACGACGTAGTCGGTTTCGCCCTTACGGCCGAGACCGCCACCCATGAACATCGAATGCACGATGACCTGGGATTTGGCCAGGCCGACGGCCGCGGCGGCGGCGGCCTGACAGGCATCCGGCGCCTGGGTCGGGGCCCAGATTTCCAGGCTGGTGGGCGTGTAGGACGCGGTGCAGTTCATCACCTCCATCGTCGCGTGCGCGGTGTAGGGCAGCGAGTAGGTGCGGGTGAAGGTCTTCTTCGCCAACGCCATGCCGGCGACGGGGTCGGAGATCTTCTCGGCGATGTTGACCGGACCTTTGGACATCATCGCAGCCGCGGCGGCGGCAATCGCCTGGCTGTCCTGCGCCGCGGCAACCGAGGCCGGGTAGGTCCACTTCACCGACAGGCCACGCGCGAGCTGGATCGCCTTCCAGGTGCTTTCCTTCGAGACCACGGCAACCGCATTGCCGAGATTGACCACCGCCATGGCGCCGGACGGCGCGGCCGGGGTCGATGTCACCGTGCCACCGAATACCGGGCACTGCTTCAAGGAGGCGAAGACCATGCCGGGCACGCGCACGTCGATGCCGAATTTGGCCGCGCCATTGACCTTCAGCGCGATATCCGGGCGCTTCACGGACTGACCGAGCAGCGAATAGGCGCCGCTGGCGGACAGGATCGCCGGGGTCGCGTTCGGCGTCAGCGTCGCGGCGAGGGGCGCCAGCGCGCCGTAGGTCAGGGATTTGCCGGTATTGCTGCTCTTGACCACGCCATTGGCGGCCGACAAGGCGGTGATCGGCTCATTCAGCTGTGTGGCGGCGGCGGCGATCAGCATTTCACGCGCGGCGGCACCGATGGTCAGCAGCGCCTTGTACCAGCTGCGGATGTTGTTGCTGCCGCCGGTGAAGCGGCGATGCGAGACCGGGTGGTCGTATTGCGGGGCGGCGTCGGGCTGGGCGGTGGTGACCTTGGTCCAGTCGACCTTCAGCTCCTCAGCCAGAACCTGCGCCATGCCGGACAGGATGCCCTGCCCCATTTCGGCGCCGGCGGCATAGATCAGCACGCTTTCGTCAGAGCCAATGGTGACCCAGACATTGACGGTCGCGCTGGTGACAGCCGCGTTGGCGGCGGGCGGGCGGCCGAAGCCGAGAACGAAACCGCCAGCGGCGGCCCCAACGAACAGGGCGCGGCGGCCCACAACGGGAGAAATCTGGTTCATGGTCCGATCTCCTTCTTATTGGCCAGCGGCTTTGTGGATGGCAGCACGGACACGGGTATAGGTGCCGCAGGCGCAGATATTGCGCATCGCGGAGTCGATCTGCGCGTCCGTCGGCTTCGGCGTGCGCTGCAGCAGGGACACCGCGGCCAGGATCATGCCGGACTGGCAGTAGCCGCATTGCGGCACCTGCAGATCGATCCAGGCCTGCTGCACGGCCTTGCCCAGCGCCGTCGCGCCGATGCCTTCGATCGTGGTGATGTTGCTGCTGCCGGCATCGGCCAATGTCATGTCGCAGGATTTCTCGGTGCCACCGCCGATCATGATCGTGCAGGCGCCGCATTCTTCAATGCCGCAGCCGTATTTGGTACCGGTCAGACCGACGACATCACGCAGAACCCACAGCAATGGTGTGTTTGGATCGCAGTTGACCGTATAGGTCTGATTGTTGACGCGCAGCGTGCTCATGCTCGTGGCTTCCTTCTGTTGACCGCCTGACCCGGCTATGGGGATGCGAGACGGACCCGTATGACGCGAGTTGAAACTACATTGATGCCCGGTTAGGTTGCAAGTCTCAATCCGATCAAAATAGCGTATCCGGAGGGTACACAATCTCGTGTTCATAAATAGTCTAAATTCATGAAGATTGTCTCGCCAGGATTCACTTTACTCGAAGTGATCGTCGCGTTCCTCATCGCCGCGCTCGCCCTAACAGCCCTGGCTGACGGGAGCCTGACAGGATTACGCGGCACCGGTGAAGCCGCGCGGCGCATGCAGGCATTGACGCTGGCGCAGTCGCACCTGTCAGCTGCCTCGGACAGGCCGGGGCTGATCCAACCCGGCCAACGCGACGGCGAGGACCAGGCCGGATTGCACTGGACCGTCAAAACCACCCCCTTGGCCACCGCCGCGGCCGGCGGCGTCGATACCGCCCGGCCGCTGGTCCTCTATGCCATCCGGGTCACCGTGAGCTGGCCAGGCACCTTCGGCCGCCGGCGCTCCATCAGCCTGGAAACCCGCCGCGCCGGCCCGCCACCACCTGGGACTGGCGGCTGATGCGGCACAAGCGCGGCTTCACACTGATCGAGATCCTCGCCGCTCTGGCCGTGCTGGGCCTGGTGATCGCGATGCTCGGACAAGGGCTGCGATTCGGCGGCAATGCGGCGAGCCTGCGGGACCGCACGCGCGATCAGGCCAGCGAGATGGAAGCGGCGGCGCGCACGATTCGCGGGTTGATCGAGAACGCCGCGCCGGCTCGGGAACTCAGCCCGGCGCCGTTTCAAGGGACACACGCAAGCATGGAACTGCGATCCGCGCTCCCGCTCGCGGGGGGATCGCCGGCGGCGCGGCGGGCCGACGTGCTTCTGGCCGTGGATTCGCAGCAACGGCTGGTGCTGCGCTGGGTGCCCTATCTCCACGCGGTCCGGTTTGGGCCACCACCGGCGGCGCAAGAGAGCATACTCGCGTCCGGCGTGGCACAGCTCGCCATTCAGTATTGGGGCAAACCCAATGATAAGTCTCCGCCGGGCTGGTTCAGCGGTTGGGCGGGCGCGGGTCCTCCGGCGTTAATCCGGGTGCAGGTGGTGTTTCCGCCAGGCTCGCACCGGCACTGGCCCGACATCGTCGCCGCGCCGCGGGCGGAAGCGGCGCGGGAGTAGGCATCAGCGCCCACCATCCGCAGGGTGTCCTTCTTAAAGCGTGATCGCCAGAGGTGGAACCACACGGCGGGGTGAATCATGCGACAAAACAAAGAGCCAGACCATGATCGAACACGTACGTCGATCCAACCTCAAACGATCATCGTCTCAGGGTGATCGCATGTGGCTTACGGAGGAGCGGCACCCCCGTAAAAACCGTCATCCTC
>CAIUPC010000849.1 GCA_903900905.1 uncultured Acetobacteraceae bacterium | reverse complement strand
AGCGGGCCAGGCTGGGTGCGCAATCCTGGGCGCGCACCGGCTCCCCATTATGAAATTTCAAACCGTCGCGCAGCTTGATGGTGTAGGTGCGGCCATCGTTCGACAGCGTGTATCCTTCGGCCATCTGCGGCCGGATTTCCAATTTGGACGTCACGGCGAACAGCAGGTCGTAGATGGCCCAACCGTGATGCACCGTCGGTTGCGCCGTGGTGAAGATCGGGTCCAGCATGGTCAGATTGGCCTGCGGCACGAATTTCAGCGTGCGTGAGCCGGCCGGCTGGGCGATCGCGAATTTCGCCGGCACGAAAGGCGCGGCCCCGGCGCCTTGCAGGAAGGTTCTGCGCTTCATGGTATTTGCTCCCTGTCATATTTTTAGCCGGATCCTGGTGGTTCGGCCGCTTTATTGAGAACAGTATAGACCAGGATACGCCCGATGGCAGGCCAATTCCGTCCTCAGGAAGACAGCCGATCGCGTGACAGCAGCGGGACCCGATTTGCACGCCGCCCACTGGACGGCATGACGCCGCGAAGATCGGTCCCATTAAGACCATGAATGCGGGCAAGATCTGACGCCTTGGTTGACGCATTGTCGGACGGGGACCAAAACCGGCTGGCAATAAGACAATGTTGGGGAAGGCTCCATTCCATGGAATTGGGTATCTATCACGAGTTTCCGGTGCTGCCTGGCCGCAGTCAGGCGGACTGCTTCGCCGCCGGGTTCGACATCGTTGACGCCGCCGAGGAATACGGCCTGGACGTGATGTGGCTCGCGGAACTGCATTTCGACAAACCACGCGCCCTCGCCGCCAGCCCGCTGGTGCTCGGTGCCGCGATCGGGGCCCGCACCGAGCGGATCAGGATCGGGACCAGCGTGACCGTGCTTCCGCTGGCGAACCCGCTTCGGATTGCCGAGGACGCGGCGACCCTGGACCATATCTCCAAGGGCCGGCTGATCTTCGGCGTCGGGCGCAGCGGGGTCGTGAAGACCTATGAGGCGCTGAACATCGCATATACCGAAAGCAAGGAACGCGAGATCGAGTGTCTCGAGATCATCCAGCGCGCCTGGCGGGAAGAGAATTTTTCCCATAAGGGCCGGTTTTACGACTTCCAGGACGTCACGGTCGTGCCGCGGCCGGTGCAACAACCCACGCCCGAGATCCGCATCGCGGCGGCCAGCGTCGAAACCTTCCCCGCGGCAGGCAAAGCGGGCCAGGGCCTGTTCCTGTCCGCGCGGCATGAGGATGCGCGGATGTTCAAGCCGCACATCGATGTCTACCGCAAAGCCTGGACTGACGCCGGCCATCCCGGGGAGGCGCCGGTTTATCTTCGTTGCCCCGGCTTCGTCGCCAAGACCGATGCGGCGGCCCAGGAGGCTTACGGGCCCACCCTGATGCGGCATTTTCAGAACCAAAGCCGCCTGCTCGCCGACTCCGCCCAGCGGCAAAACACGCCGCCGGATCACGCACGCTGGAAAACCGCGCGACGCCTGACGGAAATCACGCTCGAGGAAACTATGCGCGGCTCGGTGTTCATTGGTTCACCCGATACGGTGGCGGGGAAGTTGAAAGACCTGCAGCGCGATATCGGGTTGTCGGGTGTGCAACTGGAAACAAATTGCGCCGGTCTGGCCGAACACGCGGCGGAGCGGGAGGCGATCCGGCTTCTGGCACGGGAGGTCAAAGCGGCGTTCCCTTGAACGCGGCTTCGGACACGCGCTATCCTGACCCGATCCATAGGTATCAATCAGCCGGATGGCCCCTCAAGGGAGAGAAACACATGAACGACGCAGTGCAAACCGCGCGTCAGCCTGCCACGGAAACGGCGCTCGATTTCGATGCGATCGTCATCGGCGCTGGCGTGTCTGGTCTTTATCAACTCTATCGCCTGCGCGAACTCGGCATGACCGTCCGGGTGTTCGAGGCGGGATCGAATGTCGGCGGCACCTGGTACTGGAACCGCTATCCCGGCGCGCGCTTTGACTCCGAGAGCTGGACCTATGGTTATTCCTTCTCTCAGGAACTGCTCGACGAATGGGACTGGGACGAGCATTTCTCAGGACAGCCGGAAAACGAGCGCTATCTGAATTTCGTGACCGATAAGTTCGACCTTCGGCGCGATATCCAGTTCCGGACCACGGTCACCGCGGCGCACTACCAGGAAGACGGAAATTGCTGGAAGGTCACGTTGCACGATGGCAGCCAGTACACGGCGCGGTTCCTGGTCACCGCGGTCGGCGTTTTGTCGGCGTCGGTGCTGCCACGCATCCCGGGTATTGAAACATTCAAGGGCCAGTCCTGCCACACCCATAACTGGCCCAAGGAACCGGTCAGCTTCGCGGGCAAGCGCGTCGCGGTCATCGGCACCGGCGCCACCGGCATCCAGGCGATCACCGAAATCGCCAAGACCGCCGGCCACCTGACCGTGTTTCAGCGCACCGCCCAATGGTCGGCGCCCCTGCACAACTCCAAGGTGACGCCCGAGGAGATGGCGGACATCCGCAAGAACTACGCCGACATCTTCGCCAAATGTCAGGAAACCGTCGGCTGCTTCATCCATGCGCCCGACCCGCGCTCGGCGTTGGAAGTCACGCCGGAGGAACGCGAGGCGTTCTGGGAAAAACGCTATGGCGAACCGGGCTTCGGCATCTGGATGGGTAATTTCCGCGACGTTCTGGTGGACCGTGAGGCCAACCGTCTGATGTCCGACTGGCTGGCGGCCAAGATCCGCGGGCGCGTGACAGATCCGGTGGTGGCGGAAAAGCTCGTCCCCAAAACCCACGGCTTCGGGATGCGCCGGGTGCCGCTGGAAAGCGGCTATTTTGAGGTTTACAACCAGCCGAACGTGAAACTGGTCGATCTGGCGGAAACGCCAATTGAGAGCGTCACGCCGGAGGGCATCCGCACCTCGGATACTGATTATCAATTCGATATGATTATTTACGCGACCGGCTTCGACGCGATCACCGGGGCGTTCGATCAGATCGACATCCGCGGCACGGGCGGTGTGTCGCTGAAGGAGAAATGGGCCAACGGCCCGGTGACGCTTCTGGGCATCCTGGTCGATGGTTTCCCCAACTTCATGATGGTGATGGGGCCGCATGCCGGCCTCGGAAATTTCCCGCGCGCGGTGGAATACACGTCCGATTGGGTCACGGCGTTGATCGGTCACGCGCGTGACAGCGGCCTGACCCGTGTAGACGCGACGCCCGAGGCAGCGAAGGGCTGGACCGATCACGTGATCGAAACCAACGAAGGATTGCTGTTCACCGAGGTCGATTCCTGGATGACCGGCATCAACCGCAACCTGGAGGGCAAACAGGTCCGCCGTGTCATGCGCTACAGCGGCGGCCATCCGGCCTTCCGCCAGCGTTGCGATGCCGTGTCGGCTGGGGGATACCGGGAACTGGCCTTGTCGTAGACGTCAGGGCGGCGGCGCAGCCGGCGGGTCACGCGCCAGGATGCGCCGTCCCCGCCGCCCGATCGTTATCTGGCTAAACCCTACCGGGTTCACATATCGCGGCAACAATTTTCGCGCGTTCTGCTCTACAACGTCATGGCCCGGCTTGTCCCTACCGCGTTCACAGATCGCGGAAACGATTTTTCTTGCTCTATCTCTTCAACGTTGACTCGATGGCGCCGGTTCGATGCGGTCATTGAGGGTGATTCGGGGATGAACGATCTGGGGTCGTT
>CAIUPC010000848.1 GCA_903900905.1 uncultured Acetobacteraceae bacterium | reverse complement strand
CTGGCCGGAACTGTGGCTGTCCGGTTTAACCCTGAGGCCGGGACTGCCATTTTTCCCGTCTTGCTCGGGTCAAGCCCTACCGGATTCACAGAGTGCGGAAACGAATTTCGCGCGTTCTGCTCTACAACGTCATTGCACGTCTTGTCCGGGCCAACCCCGCCCGCACCCTGCCGCGATAGGTGGCCCGGACAAGCCGGGCCATGACGATATAGAGCACGACAGACGAAAATCGTTTCCGCACTCTGTGAATCCGGTAGGGAAAAGCCGGGCCATGACGATATCGGGCGCGACAGACGAAAATCGTTTCCGCGATTTTTGAATCCGGTAGGGGCAAGCCCGACCCTGACGAAAGCACAGCAACGCCAGCGCCCAATCATTAATCCGGCCCGCTTTATCGCACCGCCAGCAGCACGATGATCACGACCAGCACGGCGCAGACGCTTTTCCAAAACAACAGCGGCCTGCGTTCGATCAACGATGGCTGCCCGGCGGCCAGCAAATCGTGGTTTGGCTGGCGCAGATCGTGGATGAATTCGAACAATTCGTCATAGCGCTGATACGGATTGGGATGCACCGCCTTGCGCAAGGCCGCGTCCACCCAGGCCGGGATCGCCCGCACCGCGTCCAATGCCGAAATATAGGCCACCTGCCGCTGCTGCGCCGGCGTCCGCGCCTGCGCCATCCGCGCCCCATAGGGCAGCCGACCCGTCAGCATCTGATAGACGATCACCCCGAGCGCATAGAGGTCCGCGCGCTGCGTCCCGCCCTCACCCAGCAACGTCTCCGGCGCCGTGAACTGCGCCGTTCCCAAAATGGCCGTGTGATCCGCCGCCGGCATCGCCTCCATCACCCCGGCCACCACGGTCGAGCCGAAGTCGATGATTTTTACCGTCCCGGTCTTGTCGATCATGATGTTCTCGGGCCGCAAATCCTGATGCAGCATCTCCATCCGATGAAAGGCGCGTAAGCCCCGCGCGATCTGCTCGGCGATCCCGCGCACCGTCTCCAGGTCCGGCTGGGGATGGTCGGTCATCCACTGCGCCAGCGTCTGGCCCTCGACATATTCCATGACGGTATAGAGGGCATTGCGTGTCCGCGCGGGGTTCCAGGGTTTCAGCACATGCGGGCTGTTGAGCCGGCGGGCCACCCATTCCTCCATCATGAACCGCTTCAGGTATGCGGCGTCGCCGCGCAGATCAATTGAGGGAATCTTGATCGCCACCGTCGCCTCGGTTTCGGTATCGACGGCCAGGAAGATGTGGCTGCGGCTGCTGGCATGCAGCCCGCGCACGATCCGGTAACCGTCGAACAGCATCCGCGGTTCAAGCATTGGCGGCAGCGGCAGTTCGGCCGCGCGATCCATGATTTCGCTGGCCGCGCGGTCCGGCAGGTCATCGATCCGCACGATCTGCACCGTCAGGTTGTCTTCGCTACCGCGTGCCAGCGCCTCTCTGACGATCGCTTGTGCGGCGGCGTCGAGATCGCCGGCGTTGGCGGCGATGGCCTCGGTGATGAAGCGCGCGCTGGCATAGTCGTGCACCCCGTCGGTGGTCAGCACGAATACGTCGCTTTTTTCCAGCGGGATCGCGGCGTAGTCGATCTCGACATCCCGATCCATGCCGAGCGCCCGGCTGAGGTAGCTCTGCTGGGCTGACACCGCCACGCGGTGGTCGCGCGTCAGCGGCTCCAACCCGCTGCCGGCCACCCGGCAGATGCGGGAATCCCCGATATGGAACAGATGCGCGGTCGCCGATTTCAGCACCATCGTGCTGAAGGTGCAGACATAGCCTTTGTCTTTGTCGTGGGGATGCAACCCGCGGCCGGTCTGGGCATGCAGCCAGGAATTGGTCGCCGCGATCACCCGCTGGGCCGCCGTCTTCACCGGCCAGGAGTCCGGGGTGCAGTAATAGTCGCTCAGAAACCCGGCAACGGCTGATTCGCTGGCGATCTGGCTGACCGTACTGCTGCTGATTCCGTCCGCGAGCGCCACCGCGATGCCCTTCATCCCGAGCATCGGCTGGTCCGGAATCAGCGCGCCGTGAAAATCCTGATTGATCGGCTTGCACCCCTTGTCAGAGTGCTGGCCGATGGAAATCCGCAGCTCAGGACGCATGACGCAGGGGCCCAGGTTCTCCCCCTCCTCTTGCGGGTTCGGGCCGCGAGGAGAGGGGGCGTTCCGCACAAGCGATCAGCGCATGGCCCGCTTGGGCGCGGTGCGCACATGCGTGGCGTAGAGCGTCAGACCGGTGAAAGCCAGGCCGCCGAACAGATTGCCCAGCACCGTCGGCACCTCGTTCCAGATGAAATAGTCCATGACCGAAAACTTCCCCCCCAGCAGCAGGCCTGATGGAAACAGAAACATATTCACCACCGAATGCTCGAACGTCATCCCAAAAAACAGCATGATCGGCATCCACATCGCAATGACCTTGCCGCTGACGCTGGTCGAGATCATCGCACCGACGACCCCGGTCGAGACCATCCAGTTGCAGAGCACCCCGCGGATGAACAACGTCAGCATCCCGGCGGCTCCGTATTTGGCATAGCCCAGTGTCCGCGCTTCCCCAATGCTCGCGATCACCGTGCCGACTTTGTCGGGGGCGGTGGAGAAGCCGAAGGTGAAGACCACCGCCATCATCAGCGCCACGGTCAGCGCGCCCAGGAAGTTGCCGATAAACACCAGCCCCCAGTT
>CAIUPC010000847.1 GCA_903900905.1 uncultured Acetobacteraceae bacterium | reverse complement strand
GGTCAGCTGGCATAATACCAGTCCGTGTTGACATTGACGTACCGGCCGCTCCCTACCGTCATGGCGGGCGCAGGCCCGCCACCCACGACTTTGTAGATCAGAGCAACAAAGTCGTGGGTGATCCGCCTGCGCGGACCATGACGATAGGGAGTGGCCGGTACGTCATTCATTTTACGGGTCGGTATAAGCACCCGTTCGCCAGGGGGGGCTTGGCGAACGGCCTGCACCGCCGCGATCACCCGGCCTCCGCCAGCGCCTCTGGCAGGGCGGCGGCGAAGGCGGCGAGGTCGCCGTCCGTGCCAGCCGATACGCGGATGCACCGGTTCAGCGGCGCCACGCCCGGCATGCGCACGAAGACGCCGCGTGCGATCAGCCCATCCAGGACCCGCCTGGCGTAGGCGCCATCCCGGCCGCAGTCGATGGCCACGAAATTCGCCGCCGTTGGCAGCGGCGTCAGGCCATTGGCGCGGGCGATGCCCCCGATCGCGGCGATCGCGTGCGCCACTTTGCCCCGCACCGCCCGCAGGTAGTCCTGATCCGCCAGCGCCGCCAAAGCCCCGGCCTGGGCGATGCGATTGACGGAGAAATGGTTGCGGACCTTATCGAAGGCTTTCGCCAGGCCTGCCTCGGCGATCGCATAGGCGACACGGGCACCGGCCATCCCATAGGCCTTGGAAAAGGTGCGATAGCGGATGACATTGGGGCGGGAGACATCCAGAGCAGGCGCGGTCCCGGGCGGTGCGAATTCGATATAGGCCTCATCGAGCACCAGCACGGTGTCCTCCGGCACCGCGTCGATGAAGGCCCGCACGGCCTCCGCCGGCCAGAAACTGCCCATGGGATTGTCGGGATTGGCGAAATAAACCAGCTTCGGCCGCTCCCGCCGGACCGCGTCGATCAACGACGATGGGTCTTCCCTGTCATCGACATAGGGGACCGTGACCAGCTTCGCCCCGAAACCCGCGACATGGAAATTAAAGGTCGGATAGGCGCCCAGGGATGAGACGATGGTATCGCCGGGTTCGGCGAACAGCCGCACGGTATAGCCGAACAGCGAGTCGATGCCTTCACCCACAACGATATTGTCGAATGACACGCCGTGGGCCCGCGCGAGCGCGGTTTTGAGATCATGATTCTCCGGGTCGCAGTACATCCAGCATGCGGCCGCGGCCTCGCGCATGGCGGCGACGGCGTTGGGGGATGGGCCGAACACGCTTTCATTGGCACCGATCCGGGCTTGGAACGCACCGCCGCGGGCGCGTTCCTGCGCTTCGGGTCCGACAAAGGGCACGATGGAGGGCAAGGATGCGGCGAGGGGCGTGAAGCGCGGCGGCATGGGGCGATGATCCTCGGGGCGGTTGCGGATGCGTGGTCGCGGCCTTGCGTACTGGACCAGCGCGGAAAAGCAAGGCGATGGTGGTTCCGCGAGATCGGCCGGCATCGAGCGCGTGGTTCGGCCACAACGCCGCGGATCACCGCTTCGCCGTGGCCGTCATGGCGCCAGCGGTTGGCCCGACTTGCTGGCCCAGCCACGCGATCGCCTCCTGAACCCCGGCCGCGCCGTGCGGGATGCCCATGGCACCGAGGGCCATCTCGATGACGCCGATCGTACCCAGCAACATGGGCGCGTTGACGTGCCCCATATGGGCGATGCGAAAGGCTTTGCCGGATAAGTCGCCGATACCGTGGCCGATGATGACGCCACAATTCTCGCGGCACCAGGTCCGCAGCGCCTCGGCATCGAACCCGGGGGTCAGCACGACGGAGACGGTATCGCAGCGTTCCTCGGGCGCGCTGATATTGAACGTCAAAGCCTGGCCTTCCGACCACACCGCGACCGCGCGCCGGGTTGCCTCAGCCAGCAGCCGATGACGGCGGAAGGCATTCTCCATCCCTTCCTCGAACAGCAGATCCAGCGCCTGACGCAAGCCGAACAGCAAATGCTGGGGCGGGGTGCCGGCATATTTCAGGTAATGGCCCTCACTCTCGCGTTCGGTCCAGTCCCAATAGGGCGTGCGGAGATCGGCTGTCCGGTGCGCGTGGCGGGCCCGGTCATTGGCTGCCACGAAACCAAGGCCTGGCGGCATCATCAGGCCCTTCTGCGACCCGGCCATCGCGAGATCGACCCCCCAGGCGTCCATTTCGAACGGCATGCAGCCCAGCGACGCGACCGCATCCACCATCAGCAGCGCGTCGTGGCCGGCGGCACGGCGGGCCTGGCTGATCGCGGCGATGTCATTGACCACGCCTGACGCCGTATCGACCTGCGTGACCAGGATGGCTTTGATGCTGCCGCCTTTATCGGATTTCAACCGGGCCTCGACCTCCGCCGGACGCACCGCCCGGCGGATATCACCTTTCAGGATCTCGACCTCGACCCCCAGGCGGCGGGCATATTCGCCCCAGCCGACAGCGAACCGGCCGCTTTCCAGGACGAGGATTTTGTCCCCCCTGGACAGCACGTTGGTCAGCGAAGCCTCCCAGGCACCGTGACCATTGGCGATGTAGAGGTAAGCATGACCCTTGGTGCTGAAGACGCGCGCGATATCGCGATGCAGGCTGGCGGTCAGATCCAGGAGCGGCCCGTCATAAATATCGACCGCGGGCCGGTGCATCGCCCGCAGGACTTCGTCGGGGACCGTCGTGGGCCCGGGTATGGCCAGAAAGTCCCGGCCGGCTCTTAGGGTCATGATCGTGTGCCTCGTCGTCGGAGCGTTCGCGTTGATGCGAGCCTAGCACAACGGGACGCGGCGCGGATCGCACGTTGCCATGACGCGCATGATTTCTTCGCGCCTTCTACCGGACGCTGTGCGAGCGCGGCCCCGATTGCGCCCCGCGTTTGGGCATTCGCGCCCATTGATGTAGCGTGCGCGGCAACCGTTCGGAGACGGCGGGCCTGAAGCAGGAGGGCGGACATGTCACAGATCAACCTATCGGCGATGCCGGCGCTGGCCGCGATGCCAGGCGGGCGGGCGCATCGTGGATTTGAAACCCTCCCTCCCCTGGGTACGCTCTCAACCAGGCGCTACGCTCATATCGATCCGCGTCCCATCGTGCCGGCGCTCGGCGCTGAGGTCGCCGGGATCGACCTGCGGCAGCCAGGTGCGGCGGCGCAGGCGGAACTCCGGGACCTGCTGGCCGAACGCAAGGTGCTTGTGTTTCGCGACCAGGACCTCTCCCCCCATCAATACGCGGATTTCCTGCGGATTTTCGGCACGCCCGTTAAGGAAGACATGGTGGTGGATCACAACCACCCGCCGGAAGTCGGCGCCATCCATACGCAGCCCAACGAACAGCAGCAGATCAATTTCTGGCACATGGACCATTCGTTCCGCGAATTGCCGACCCGCGTGCTTTCGCTGTACGCGAAGCTTCTGCCCCCCGTGGGTGGCGACACGTTATTCGCCAGCCTGGCGGCCGCTTATGATGCGCTTTCGGACGAATTAAAGGAACAGATCGAATTCCTGCACTGCGCCCATCGCGTGACGCGAACCCAGAACACGAAGCGCCGTTATTCGGAGGAAGAGGCGGAGGCGATGGAGAACGCCCCGCCCTTCGTCCATCCGCTGGTGCCCCGCGATCCCGGCAATGGCCGGCGCTACCTGTTCGTTAATGTACCGATCTATTGCCGCGGCATCGTCGAACAGCCCACCGCGGAAGGCGACGCGTTGCTGCGCAAACTCTATCGCCATGTCCAGCGGCCGGAATTTCATTTCCGCCTGACATGGCGCGTGAACACCGTCGTCGTGTGGGAGAACAGCCACACGCTCCATTATCCGGTGTCCGATTACTTCCCGCACGAGCGCAAGCTCTGGCGTGGCGTGATCGACGCGACCGAATCTGATCGGCCGGTGGCGGCGAGCCTGGCGCGCGCCTGATGGGCGTTCTTTGCGCGGTCGATGCATCGTTGAAAGTGCGCGATCCTGCCTCAATCGTCATGGCCCGGCTTGACCCTACCGGATTCACAGATCGCTGAAACGATCCGCATTCGGACTGGTGTGGATTGTGCTTCATGGTTCAGCGCTTCCCCGCGATGCGGTATCCGGCGGCCATTGCTGTGAAGCGGTCTAGCCCGGCCCTGACGACGATCGGTCCAGGCTTTCCGTAATAGCCGGTC
>CAIUPC010000846.1 GCA_903900905.1 uncultured Acetobacteraceae bacterium | reverse complement strand
GCTTCGTCGCTGAGGCTCGCGGCCGCCATGGATCGATTCCCTTGATTGAAGAATCGAAAGCTTACTCCCCCACAACGTTGAATCGCACCCTTGCCAGACACGAGAAAACGGCATTACCCTTTCAGGGCATCCATCGAACGCGATGCCTAAGATCAAAAAACAGGGAAACGCCGATGTCAGTCACCGAAATGGGGCCGCTCGAGCAGCGGCATATGCAGGCTGAAAATTTCCGGAACGCCGCCGACAACACCAAGGTCACCGCCACCCACTGGCACATCGCCATGGCCAACGGCCTCGGCTGGGGCTTTGACGGCATGGACGGGGTGATCTTCGCCGTCGTCGCGCCGCAGGTCATCAAGGAATTCGCCGTCGACCTCGGCACCTATCGGTCCGGGGTGCAGATCGCGATGCTCATTGGCATCGCGGGCCTGTATTTCTGGCCCTGGCTGGCTGACAAATTCGGCCGCCGCACGCTGCTGGCGATCAATATCGCGATGTTCTCGCTCTGCATGCCGCTGGTCGCGCTGTCGAACAGCTTCTGGTTCTATGTCGGCGCCTATGCGTTGGTGCGGTTCTCGCTCAATGGCGAATGGGCCATCGGGGCGATGCTGGTGGCGGAGACCTGGCCCGCGCGGCTGCGGGGGCGGGTGATCAGCGCCGACCGCTCGGCCTGGGGCGTGGGCGCGGCGCTGGCGGGGGGCATCGCGGCCTATATCGTCGGCGAGTTCGGCTGGCGCATGGCCTTCATCCCGCCCGCCGTGATCGCCTTGATCGCCATCTATGTCCGGGTCATGTGCCCCGAGTCGCCCTATTGGGTGCGCACCAAGGATCGCCGCGACCGCATTCAGGCCCGCATCACCGCCGGCCACATCGTCAGCCCGGAGGATCAGGCCTGGATGAGCAAGGCCGGGCAGGTCGGGGTGCGGCAGCTGTTCCTGCCGGACATGATCAAATCGACCCTGTTATCGGTTTTCGTGGCCAGTACTTCGGTGGTCGCTTTCAGCACCGTCGGCCTGTGGATGCCGCTGTTCCTGAAAGAGGCGCATGGCTTCAGCCCCGCCGAATACGGCAATTTCTACATCTGGTGGGGCCTGGTGGGCGTGACGGGCATCTGCTTCGCCGGCTGGTTTATCGACAAGCTCGGCCGGCGGCTGGGCTTCGCCTTCATGCTGGCGCAGGCCACGATTTGCATGACCTGGTGGATCTTCGCCACCGACAAATCCACCCTGTTCTGGGTGGGGATCCTGTGGGGCTGGGGCTTCCTCGGCGTCTGGGGGCCGATCACGACCTATACGGCGGAGATGTTCCCGACCCGGATCCGGGGCGTGGGCAACGGGTTCTCGTGGACCATCGGTATGTTCTGCGGCTACGTGCTCTGGCCCTTCGTGTCGGTCTATCTGCGGGAGAGCACGGGGTCCTTCCAGGCCGCCTTCCTGCTGATCCCCGTGATCATGATCATCCAGGCGACGATCGTGTGGTTCTACAGCCCCGAACATGCGGGCAAGGAGCTGGATGCGATCTCGATCTGAGGTCGCGGCCGGTTCCACCCGTCATCCCCTGGCTTGTCCCGGGGACCATGGTTTCCGCTTGTACCGCGATTGGTCCCCCGGACAAGCCCGGGGATGACGCGGAAGAGAGGCCGTCGCCACTTATGTTAGCGCCCATGGGGACGAGCCCGGGGATGACGGGGAAGCAGGGCCACCACCCGGT
>CAIUPC010000845.1 GCA_903900905.1 uncultured Acetobacteraceae bacterium | reverse complement strand
GAGCCTTCGTCTGCCGAACCGGTCAACAGGCTCTCCCAGACATGGCCGACGCTGGTGCCCGAACCCGACCCGCCCGGCAGGATGAGCCATGGGCTGGTCATCCCGAAGGCCGAGGTCCCACGCAGGATGAACGGGTTGAAGCTGTCGAATGTGCCAGTGTGGCCCAGCGTGACCGACCCGCCCTTCGGCGCATCCGGGTTCACATACGGGAAATGCGGAAAATTCGGCGGTAGCGCAGGTGTGCCCAGCACGGTGATCGCATGGCTACGGGTGACGTCTGCGCGCGCGATCGGCGCGGACATAAGGAGAAGCAGTAGCAAGGCAGTGACACGCAGCAAGGCTCGCCTCATGGGTCAGGGGTGGCGCCGCACCCTGGGCCAGGCCTTGGCGGCTGGCAACTGACGGATTGTTTATATCAACGCAAAATAGAGATAGGACCTTGGGGCGTTGGCGACACCGATCCGCCGACAGCACCAATGCTCCGCACGCATGGCTTGACCCGGAATCTGCAACGGTCTAGCTTAATTCTACGGTTGCAAGCTGACGGCACCGCGCGATCCGTTGAATGTAAGGAGTTCACGATGAAGAGATTGCTTCCCGCCGCCATTTTGGTCACCGCAATGATTGTTGGCCTGTCGGCTGCCAATGCCAAAATCGCCATGAACAAGATCGCGATGAACAAAATCGCCATGAACAGCCTGTCGATCAGTGGCGTCACGCTTTCCGATCAGAATCAGGCCTTGGCGATCGGGACTCGGGTCATCGGGGTGGAATTACAGAACCGCTGACATGCGCCGGTTCGGCGGGCTGCTTCTGCTCGCCGCCCTGGCCATTTGCAGCCTTCGCGCGACGGCCGCTGCGCCAGCAGGCGTCCTGGCGGTTGCGGCTGAAGGCACTCAGTTCCGCGTGACGCTCGCGGATGGACGTATCCTTCGATCCCAGGATCTCGTGGGTGCGGCGCTGATCGTTTCGAGCGCTTCAGGCCCGGTCAAGCTCCGCATTGCCGCGCTCGAACGCGACCCCACCGCTGCCACCGATGATGTGTGGCTTCATACGCTGCTGGTCGAAGCGCCAGACGGCACATCCCACAATCTCTGCGAACCCGGACCGGATGGCCGCGTCCAGGCCTTTCCACTGGCCAACCATGTCGCGGCAGATGGGGGGACGGAAAACACCACGCCCGAGCAGTTTGAACTCGTCTGTACCGGCGGTGTCCGGGGCAAGTGCGTTCGCTTCGGATACCGCCCGTGGGTGTCGGAGGAAGAGCGCCTCTATAACGCCTGCACCCGCATGACGCGTGCCGATTATTGTGGTCTTGGCGAAGGGACGACCCGCGATGGCATGGAAATTGACTATTACGATAGCCGCGGAATCCAGCAATCGGCCAACAATCCGGCGCTCTCCTTTGAGGCCGGTTGGACGGAACGTGGCGCGGTTTGTGTGAACCACCCGCGCGTGAGTGACAACGTCTCCCTCGAACGGCTGGGTGCCGCCTGTCCTCGACTGGCAGGTCACCTTGGGGACGGATGCACAGAAATGGCCGCGCGGGCCGCTGGGGCTATTTTGTTTAACCAGTCCAGACGGTAAGCCCCGTCGAGCCCAAGCAGCGTGGCGCCCCGACTCGACCGGGAAGGCCCGCAGCCGTTGGACGGACCAGAGAGCTACACGCCGGCTCGGTCTCGCTCCGTGAAGGATACCTGCGCGTATACAATCCCCCGCAACCATGCGCCAAAGGGGATCTTCCCGCTTTACGATAAGCCTGACGGATTGTTTAACGTCGCGACCGCCAGCGGCAGCAGCGCGGGGTCGCCGACAGCGAGCACCCGCCCGTCACCATCCGGGCGCAGCGGTGCGCCATTCCAGTCGG
>CAIUPC010000844.1 GCA_903900905.1 uncultured Acetobacteraceae bacterium | reverse complement strand
TTTAACTACGGTGCCGGCCAGGGCGATCAAGTCATCAGCGTCACAAAGATCAAGTGACGCCAAGCCGTTGTTCGGCCTGGATTCGGATGATGCACTGTGCGGCCGAACCCTGGCGGTACCGCTCGGATACTTGTTCCCTTATGCCACCTTTCACAGTGTCACCATCCGCTCGACGAGCCCGTCGCACGCTTGATCATTCCGCCTCGGACGGTTATGGTTTCGCTTTTGGCGGGGGAACGAGCGATGACAGCTGTTCAGGAGCTAGAGGCCGATCCGGTTGGTTTCATTCGACATTATTTGTTGAAAATCGCGAATTCATGCAATGATCCGCCGCCGCAAGCCTATCAGGCAGACGGCACCATCCTGCTGACCCTGGAAGACGTGACCAATATTTACGGCGGGGTGCAACGGGACCGCAACCGCAAAGGCGTGTATGCGCTCAATAACTGGATCCAGGGCACGACCCAGAGCAAGGCAACCAGGATATATCGGGTCCGTCCGGCGGTCGCGACCGACGCAGAATCCTTTGCCGCCTATATTTGTCCGTATCGGACCGACGCCTCCTTGTCCAAACAGCTTGGTAATGCCGCCTCTCTGATGTTCACGGCGGAGATGAGCGGCTGCTCATTCGGCATCGGCATTCAAAGCAAGGCCGGCGTTCTGGTCATGCATTCCAATGAGGCACGCCTCGCCACGCAAGATTCAACCGATCCGCAGGTGCAGGGTCAGTTGCAGGCGCTACAAACTGGCAACGCCAGCGCGCGCATGTTGCAACCTGGCATGTATCGGCACGTCGACGACAACGGTATGGATACCCGCTCGACCACCCTCGGCATCCGCGCCGGCGGGAAGTGGGAATTCTGGTACCAAAACTTTAACTTTGGGGTCGGCAACGGGGACAAGATCATCCGTGTCTCAAAGATCAGGTGACGCCGCCCCCGTAGCCAATGTTCGTCAACCCCCGAACGTATCCCGCCACTGCTCGATCACCTCGGGGACGCCTTTGCGGATCTCGTCGACCGTAACCGTGATGCTCTTGATGGTCGCCAGCGGAGGCTCATCCTTGCGGGGCGCCACGCCTTCGCGCAGCGGCTCGCTGCCGTCGCGGGCGATCAGCTTCGAATAGCGCTCCCCCATCAGCCATTCCATGAACAGCTTCGCCGCGTTCGGATGCGGCGGCCGCGCCGGAATGCCTGACGGCACCTGACACAGCACTACGCCATCCGAGGGATGCACGATCCCGATCGGATTGCCCTTATCCACCGCCGGATAAGCGCCACCGGCCGAGGCTGGTCCAACGAGGCACTCCCCCGCCGTGATCAGCGTCACCGGATCCGCCGCCGAACGGCCGATACGGGGATTGTTCTTCGCCAGCTTCTCAAAAAACTCCCAGCCATAGGTTCTTTTCAACGCCAACGCCAAGGTCCCGGTACAGCCACTGAACGCCGGATGGCCGAGCGCCACCTTGCCTTTCCATTTCGGATCCAACAGATCCGTCCAGGCCTTCGGGGCTTCGGCCGCGGTCACCTTGTTGGTATTGTAGATCATGAAATACCGGGCCGCGTTGGTCACGTAATACAGGCCAGGATCGGACACGCGGGCGAAATGCGGCATCAGGTGCACCGCGTTCTCCGGCGCGAATCCGGTCAATTCGTTGCGATCTTTGAGTATTGGCAGATGCGAGGCATCCGTGGCGCTGAACACATCGCATTGCGGCGTATGGTTTTTGATATCCATCAGCAACCGCTGAAACGCCACCTGACCGGTGGTGCGAATGACCGAAACAGTGATGCCCGGATAGTCAGCGGTGAAGGCGCGCCCGATTTCTTCGGCCCGTTCCGCGTCGACCTGGGCGACGTACCAGGTCACGCTGCCCTCCGCCCGGGCACCCTTTTCCAGCGCCGCCAGATCGGCTTTTGCATCGCGCGGGGCGGCTGTCACCACGCCCAATGACGACAAGCCCGCGACAACGTGACGACGGGACAGGACCATGGAAACCTCCCTTTTGTTTTATTATCGGATTATCGGCACCCGCAACCCGCGCACCGCCGCACCCACGGCGATCTGGGGCTTGGAGGACGGTGAATCCTCAGCCGCCTCCTTTTTCTCCACGCAGGCGAACGCGCCCCGCGCGACCTCTTCCCAGGTCAGGGACGCGCGATCCTCGAACGACCTGAGGAAACAGTCGTCGAAGAACGTGAACACATCCCCGGCGCCGCAACCGAAGGACGGCCGATCGCGGCGGGCCGCGGTGATGATGATGCGGTTGGCGCGGGCGACGGCGCTGCCGCTGAAAATGCCGCTGAAACACGCGGACATGACGACCACCGTTGGCCGCACCCCGCAGCCCAGCCGCAGCACCCGGTCCAGCTGTTTCGGATCCAGGTAATCGTCGTCATGCTGGAATACGATGCCCATGTCCTTCGCCCCGTGCCCGGTCATGTAGATCAGGCAGGCCTGGTTCGGTCCCGCGTCCAGTGTCCCGATCCGGCGCATCACCCCGCCGATATCGGAGCGTTCGGTGCCCGCCAGGTCCTTGGCGCTGAAGCGATGAATGTCGCTGGCGGCGACGCCGCGTGCGGTCAAAGCGGTTGCGAACCGGGCGGTCGCGTTGTCGAAGGCCTTAATCGAATCTTCCGCCGCCACCAGCACGGCCCGGGTGCGCAGGCCCGCCAGTTGCTCCGGCTGATAGGCGGGCACCGGCGGCGCGCCGACGCCGGAATCACAGGCAGACAGCAGAAAAGCCAGACAGATTAACAAAAACCGCATGCGAATGATCCTTTTGCCGCTCAGGCCGCGGCGTCATCGTTCAGGTGCACATAATTCCGTGTGGCATACCACAGCGCGTAATCATCATAGGTGATCGGCTCGTATTTCGCCTTCTCTGCTTCTGTCCGGCAGGTGGGCAGGCATTCGATCAACGTATCGGGATGCGGATCGAAGAAGAATGGGATGGCATAGCGGTCCAGCCCGGACACATTGAGCGCCCGGTGCGGGGTTGAGAGAAACCGCTCATTGGTCCAGCGCCGCAGGATGTCACCGCCATTGACGGTGAAACAGCCGGGGATGGAGGGTGCGTCAAACCAGGTCCCGTCCGGCAGCCGGATCGCCAGCCCCGGCACCGCCGATGGCGCCAGCAGCGTCATGAAACCGGAATCGGTATGCGGCGCGATGCTGAATTCGTTGTCGTCATAGGACGGGCGCGGTGGATAGTGGGACAGCCGCTGGATCATGTTCGGCTTCTCAAACATCGCATCGAAATAATCGGCCGGCAGGTCCAGCGCCACCGCGTAAATCGGCACCAGCCGGCGGCCGAGGGATTCCATCGCGGTCATGTAGGCCAAAACGGTGTCGCGGAAGCCGGGCAGGCCCGCCGGCCATTGGTTCAGGCCGCGGAACCTTTTGCCCGCGATCACATCGGGATCGTCGGGCGTGCGCTCGCGGCGCAGGAAATAGGCCTCGTTCACGCTCGGTTTGGTGTTGTTGTTGACCTTCGAGGTGCGCGCGATGCTGCCGCCCATCGGCATGTAACCGATATTATGCGCGTTGATCCGCACCGCCAGCTTGTCCTCTATCGGCTGGGCGTGAAACCGCGCCGCCTCCGCGAAGGTCGCCGCGATCAGGCTTTCGGGCACGTCGTGGCCGCGCAGATAGTAGAAACCGACCTGCTCGAACGCATAGCGCAAGGTGCGGGCCAGCCGGGGCAATTCCGACCGATCACCCGCGAGGTAGCGGGCAACATCCACCACGGGGATGGTGCCCCCGATGGTGTCGATCAGCTCTCCATGCGCGTCGGGCATCACGCTTCCTCCTGCTCACCAGCATCCCAGCCTAACCTGAGATGACGGACCGCGACAAACCGCTTAGGCTCCGTCCCACAGCCAGAGGAAGGAAACGAACATGGCGATGAAACGCATGGTGCTCGAAATCGGGATGGGCACCGATATTCGGGGTGTGGACTACACGAAGGCCGCCGTCCGGGCGCTCCGCGACGCGCTGTGGCACAATTCGCTCAGCATCGCCGATGCTGTTGGCCTGCATGTGGATTCCATGAAGGTGGAGGTCATTATCGGCGTGCCCCGGCCCGATCTGGTGAACAAAGAAGAGGTCCTGGCCATCCTGCCGCATGGCACCGGCACGTGTGAATGCGTTGTCGGCGGGCTGGAAATCCCCAACGACGCCGGGACCGGCGCCACCCTGATCGCGCATGCCGCCGCGATCGTGCATCTCGACATCAACTGAGGGGGCCAGCATGACCGCCAAACGCATTATTCTCGAACTCGGCTCCGGCAACGATCTGCACGGGGGCGATTACACCAAGGCCGCCATCCGCGCGGTGCAGGACGCGCTGCATCACAGTTCCATGATGTGGATCCGCACGCTGGGCGTGGATTCCAAGCAGATGCAGGTCGATGTCACCATCGGCGTGCAGCAGCCCGATAAGGTCGATACCGCCGCCGTGAAGGCGACCCTGCCGCATGGCATCGTGACGGTGAAGGCCGTGCTTGGCGGCCTGAACGTGCCGGATCCGGAGCGGGGCGACATCGCGGTGATCGCCAGCGCCGCGGTATCGGTGCGGATGGACCTGCCGCAGCAAAAGGCGGGGTGATAAAGCCACGCTTTTTCGTCATGCCGACGCAGGTCGGCATCCACGCCTTGCAAATGTCCAACCGAGCGAGGCGTGGATGCCGATCTTCATCGGCATGACGGGATTGGACAGGCCGGCGGACTCGGGCCCCACGGCCGCCCCTACACCGCCTCCAGCAGCGACGCCGCATCATTGCGCACATTATTCACCGCCGTGCTGACCCGCCAGGTCCGGAACCCCACGGCCGACGGCCGTAACAGCGCGCCCACATCGCCCTCAGCCTCACCCAGCCATATCGGCCAATCCGCCGGCTCCAACACCACCGGCATCCGCTCATGCAGCTTGCGTAAAACCGGGCACGCGCTGGTGGTCGCGATGGTGAAGCTGCGGATGACGCTGCCATCGGGGGCGCGCCAGCCCTCCCACAGCCCGCCGAACACCAGCGGCGCGCCGTCTTCCCGCGCGATCGCCCAGGGCAGCTTGGCGCCGTCCACCGTCTGCCACTCATAGAACGCATCCGCCGGCACCAGGCACCGCCGCCGGGCGAACGCATCCCGGAACATCGGCGTCACCGCCAGCGTCTCCGCCCGCGCATTGATCGGCTGGCGGGTATCCTTCAGATCCTTGATCCAGTGCGGCACCAGGCCCCAGCGCAGCAGATCGAGCCTGCGGTCCCGCGCCTCCGGATGCAGTCGTACCACCGGCGCGGACCGTGTCGGCGCCATGTTCCAGGTCGGTGCCCAATTCGGCATCGGGCCGGCGAGTTGAAACAAGGCGGCAATCGCATCAGCGGGCAGGAAGGCGGCGTAGCGTCCACACATGCGCCGAGGTTAACATGGGTCCGAACACGGAGGGACTCTCACATGAACAAAATTGCCGCCGTTACCGGCGCCGCCTCGGGCATCGGCCTGGCCGCCTGCCGCCGCCTGCTGGACGCGGGTTGGACCGTCTATGGCCTGGACATGGCGCAGGCGCGCCTGACCACCGTCGCCGACGGATTCGCCAGCTATCAGGGCCGCTTCAAACCCATCCAATGCGACGTGGCGGATGCCACCAGCGTGACGGCGGCCTTCGCCGGCATGGGCGACACCCTCAACGCCCTGATCTGCTGCGCCGGCGTGCTGCGCACCGGGCTGATGGAGGACATGTCGATCGAGGATTTCAGCCTCGTGATGAACATCAACACCACCGGCACCTTCCTCTGCGCGCAAAAGGCGCTGCCGCTGCTGCGCGCCGCGGTGACGCCGGAGAATCCCTCCCGCGTGGTGCTGCTGTCCTCGGTCGCCTCACTGCGCCCGAAGATCGTATCGGGCGCTTACGCGGCGTCGAAGGGCGCGGTGAGCCAGCTGTGCCGGGTGATGGCGGCGGAATGGGCGCCGTCCGGCGTGCTGGTCAACGCGCTGGCGCCGGGAACGGTGGATACGCCGATGGTGGCGGCGGTGTCCGATCCCACGGCATCGAAGGGCTACCGTCCCTCCGGCGTGTCCCCGGTCGGGCGCATCGCCCAGCCGGACGACGTGGTGGATGTGATGATGTTCCTGCTGAGTGACTCCGCCCGCTATCTGGCTGGCACGATCATCCCGGTCGATGGCGGCACACAAGCAGCGTTCATCCCGCCCAGTGCTCCCCTGGGGTCCAACCGCTGATGCGCTGGCTGCTTCTGGCCCTGCTCGCGCTGGCGCTGCCGGCGCGGGCAGAACGCGTCGTCAACGTCTATAACTGGACCGACTACATCGATCCCGCGGCGCTGGAGCGTTTCACCACCGAAACAGGCATCAAAGTCCGCTACGACGTCTTCGACAGTTTGGAAACGCTGGAGGCGAAGCTGCTCGCCGGCCATTCCGGCTATGACGTGGTGGTGCCGAGCAACGAGCCCAGCTTCTCCCGCCTGATCCGGGCCGGCGCCCTGGCCCCGATCGACCGTGGCAAGGTGCCGAACTGGAAGAACCTGGATGCGGGGTTGATGAAGCGGGTCGAGAGTTCCGATCCCGGCAATGTCCATGGCGGCATCTATTCGTTCGGCACCATCGGGCTGGGCATCGCGCCGGACCGGATCAAGGCCCTGGCGCCCGATGCGCCGCTGGACAGTTGGGACCTGCTGTTCAAGCCGGAGAACGCCAAACGCCTGGCCCCCTGCGCGATCACGATGATGGATTCGGCGATCGACGTGATCCCCTCGGTGTTGAAATATCTGGGCAAAAGCCCCGATAGCACCGATGCGGGGGATCTCGCGGCGGTCGAGAAGACGCTGATGGCGATCCGGCCCTATATCCGCAATTTCTCCAGCAGCGGCACGCTGGAGGCACTGGCGGGCGGCAAGACCTGTCTGGCGCTGGATTATTCCGGCGACGTGATCCAGGCCTCCGCCCGGGCGCAGGAGGCGAAGCAGAAACGCACCATCCGCTACATCGCCCCGAAAGAGGGCGCCGAAATCGGCTTCGACATGCTGGCGATCCCCGCCGATGCGCCGAACAAGGATGAGGCGCATGCCTTCATCGACTTCGTGCTGCGGCCCGAGGTCATGGCCGGGATCACCAACCTGGTGCGCTACCCCAACGCCATCCCGGCCAGCCGGGCGATGATCAAGCCGGAGCTGCTGGCCGATACCAACGTCTTCCCGACCGAGGCGCAACTGGACAGCTACTTCACCATCGGCCCCGTGCCCCAGGCGGCGGAGCGGGCGCGGACAAGGCTATGGGCGCGGTTCAAGGCGGGGAAATGAACCAACGCGATTCCTCCCCCTCCCCTTGCGGGAGGGGGTTGGGGGGAGGGGTGACGGCCCACGGTTCGGGGGTATCGCCCCCTCCCCCCGGCCCCCTCCCGCAAGGGGAGGGGGAGGAATCGCGTTGGTTCATTTCCCCGCCTTGAACCGCGCCCATAG
>CAIUPC010000843.1 GCA_903900905.1 uncultured Acetobacteraceae bacterium | reverse complement strand
GACGCGGTCGAGGTCCCTGCCCTGACGGCGCGCGGCGTGCCGTTGATGGTCGTTGGCATCGCCAATTCGACCTCGGTCGCCGAACAGGCGTTCCACATGATGATCGCGCTGGCCAAGCGCAACCATCAGATGGATGCGTTGGTGAAGGGCGGCAAGTGGAACGACCGCCATCAGTCGCTGCCGATGGAAATCTCCGGCAAGACGGTTCTTATTGTTGGCTTTGGGCGTATTGGCACGCGGACCGCGCCGCGTTGCGCCGCGTTCGACATGAACGTGCTGATTTATGACCCGTATGTCGATCCGGCCAAGATCAGCAATGCCGGGTTCACGCAGGTGACCGATTTGGATGCGGTGCTGCCGAGCGTGGATTTCCTGTGCATTCATTGCCCGAAGAACCCGGAAACCGTGGGCCTGTTCGATGCGCGCCGGCTGGGGCTGCTGAAGAAAGGCGCCTTCGTGGTCAGCACCGCACGCGGCGGCATCATCGCCGAGGCGCCGTTGTATGACGCGCTGACCTCCGGCCATATCGCCGGCGCTGGCCTGGATGTGTTCGAATCCGAACCGACGCCGAACGATAACCGGCTGCTGACGCTGGAGAATGTGATCGCTTCCCCGCATATGGCGGGCATCACGACGGAGGCCGTGGCCGCAATGGCGGTGATGACGGCGCGCAATATCCTCAGCGTGCTGGACGGCAATCCGATGAAAGAGAACGCGGTCAATCCGGAAGTGTTTGGATAGGCCCCATACACAAACGCGCCCGATCGCCAACCATGCCGTGGCTGGCGACGGCGAGGGGCTGGCTATAATGCAATCGGCGTTACCATGTATGGTAACGCCGAAACAGCGGCAATCGCCGGTTCTATCGCATCACGCCTGCAGGCCATCATCGACGAACCATGAGGGCATATCGACATGGACAGCCCATTTTCGGATCGAGCCGCTTTGGCTGAATTGTGCCAGCGCGCCCATATCAGCCGGCTTTCCCTGTTCGGTTCCACTCTGAAGGGTAACGCCCGCGCGGACAGCGATGTCGATCTCCTGGTCGAATTCGAGCCTGGGCATAAGCCCGGCCTCCTCGGGTTGGCGGAGATTGAAATCGCGCTCACCGCACTGCTCGGGGGGCGCCACGCCGATTTGCGGACGGCGCAGGACCTCAGCGGCTATTTTCGCGATGAGGTCGTGGCGCAGGCTACGGTTCAGTATGCGGCCTGACGACCGGATTCGTATCGTTCATATGATCGACGCGGCGGACGTGATCGCGGGCTTTGTCGCCGGTCGTATGCGGCACGATCTGGACACTGACCGGATGTTACTGTTCGCCTTAATCCGAGCGATTGAAATCATGGGCGAGGCGGCGGCACGCTTGTCCACGGCGTTTCGCGCCGCGGAACCGGCGGTACCCTGGGCCTTAATGATTGGAATGCGCAACCGGGTGATCCATGCCTATTTCGATATCGACGCAGACATCCTGTGGCGGACGGTTACGGATGAAATACCCCGGTTGAGGCCCATTTTGATCCATCTGGCTGACAGCCCATGATGCAGGCCCACTTCGACCGTGCCGATCTGTATCGCGCGCCGCGGTCATAATACATCGCCAACCCCAAAGAGTTTGGATAAAACTATGCCCCAGCCAGACCATATCTCGAAATTCGGCGTCCCCGATGCGGGGAGTCTGGACGATGACCTCCAGGTTCTCTGGCGGAAATGCGTGGAAAAGCTGGGGTTCGTGCCGCATGTCTTCAGCACCTACAGCCTGAAGCCGCAACGGTTGCGGAATTTCATGGCGATGTACAACGACATCATGCTCTCCCCCTCCGGCCTTTCGAAGCTGGAGCGGGAGATGGTGGCGGTGGTCGTGTCCTCGGCCAATCGTTGCTATTACTGCCTGGTCGCGCATGGCGCGGCGGTGCGGCAATTATCCGGCGATCCGGAACTGGGCGAGATGATGGCACTGAATTACCGCGTCGCGGCCTTGGATGCGCGGCAACGGGCGATGCTGGATTACGCCTGGAAGCTGACGGAGACGCCGCACGATATCGGCGACGCCGATCGCGATGGGTTACGCGCGGTGGGGTTGAGCGACGCGGACTTGTTCGACCTGACGGAGACGGTGGCGTTCTTTAATTTATCGAACCGGATGGCGCATGGGTCGGATATGATGCCGAACCGGGAGTATCACCGCGCGGTGCGGTCCTAGACCATGATCGTTTGAGGTTGGATCAACGTACGTGTTCGATCATGGTCTGGCTCTTTGTTTTGTCGCGTGATTCACGTTTTCGGGTGATTCCACTTCAAACGATCACGCTCTAAAGCGGGATCGCCACCAGCGTATCGAAACGCGGGCTGTCGCAGATCACGACGCGTTCGGCGAAACGCAAGGCGCCGGTTTCATCCGGGCGCAGCAGGTCCTGATACCGCCCGGCCGCGAACAGCGTCATCTGCCCGTCGCGCATGGTGCGCACGACCAGAAACGGCGCCTCCGCCCGGATGCCATCGGCGTCTTCACCCAGGATCGAGGCCATGCCGATGACGTGCCGGTAAGCATGGTTCTCGAAGATATTGGCGCGGCGGATCGCCGCGACGCGGTCTTCGAGCATGCCGCGCGAGTCCGCGTAGATGATCCCGGCCAGCAGCCCGCGGCGAACATTCTCCGCAGTTGTGATCTTGTACAGGCAATCGGTGTGGAAAAACCCCGGCCAGTCCTCCAACCGATCGCCATCGATGGTGGCGGCATAGGCGGTGTTCAGGGCGGAGACCCGGTACAGCGTATCCATTCCGGGCATGATCAGATCTCCATCAGCCGGCGGTAGTTCTTCCAGAAACCGCGGACGGAGGCCTCGGTCGCGCGGGTGTTCTGGGATTCGGATTCATAACCACCCATTTCGACGATGGCGATTTCGTCCGATGCCGCGGCCACGCCGCGCTGGACGAAATTGCCGATACAGCCGTCCTCCATGGAGACATAGCCGGCCGGTCCCGCGAGGTTGGCCTGTTTCAGCCGCATCTTGCGCATCTCCGGCGTATCGTCGGCGAAACCGACGAAGGTCCAGTGCAGATCCATGCCATCGACGCCACGCGGCACGGTCTGGCGGACGGCGAGGGAATTGTACAGCTGTTGCAACATCGTGCCCGGGAACAAGGCCACGTTCTGCAACTGAATATCGTCACCGAATTCCGGGCTCGAGGCCAGGAAACTGTCGTCGCGCAGCAGGAATTCCTCGCTGTCGGAGCGAATGCCCTGATCCTTGTAGACCGACTGCGTTTCGATGCCTTTGCCAATCGTGGCGGAGGCGTGGTGCGCCCCATCCGGGCTGATCGTCACGCCGCCGGCCTGATCAAAGCGCGTGATCTTGAAGGTGGTGAAGAACAGATGCAGCAAGGACGCGTGATAGGTGTCGCGGATATTCTCGGCGTACATCTTCCAGTTGTTCGGCAGATGCTGGGTAAAGCGGCCAATCACCTCCAGCTTGCGGTTGAACACCCGCTTGATCTTGGCAACGATGGGCGCGGACAGAAACGCCTCCAGCGTCGGCGCCGCCGGGTCGACGGTACCGAACACCAGCCCGCCGATACTGTCCACCCGCAGCTTGCGCGGGCCGTGCTGGCGCATGTCGAATTCCCGCGGCATGCCGCCCTTGCCGCCGACACCGCGCTGGAAGGCGATGGAGCAGAGGTTGCCTTGCAGGTCGTAGCGCCAGGCGTGGTAGGCGCAGGTGAAGTCCTTGGTATTGCCATAGTCGTTGAACGCGATCAGGGCGCCGCGATGGGCGCAGCGGTTTTCGAAACCGTGCAGGGCGCCGGCCTCCCCGCGCACGACGATGACCGGCATGTCGCCGATAAAGGTGGTGCGGTAGTCGCCCTGATTCTCGATATCGACCTCGAGGCAGAGGAAATGCCAGACCGGACCTTCAAAGATGCGCTTCTGTTCGGCCCGCATGACCGCCTGGTCCTGATACACCCAGAACGGCACCCGGCTGATGCCGGCGGGCCAATGATGGGTGTTAAGGATCGTGGCACCATCGTCCATGGAGGCCTCCGCTGGCTGTTTCTTCCCGTTGGCCGGGACGATAGGCGCCGGGTGGGTTGGTCCGCAAGCGATGGCGATGCGCGGGAATGCCCGAACCGTTCGTGGCACCAACGCCCGCCCCCGTCATGCCGGCGCAGGTCGGCATGACGAGGAGGGCCCGTCTAAGCAGCCGCCCCCCGGCACTTGATCATCCGAAGCGGGGTGTAGACCAGCGCGATCGTGCCATCCTGCTTCACCACGTGATTGCGCGTGCGCACCAGCCCGCGGCCGGGGCGGTTTTTGGACAGGCGCGCCTCGATCACCTCGCACTCAACATGGATGGTGTCACCGGCGAACACCGGGGCTTTCACGTCCAGTTCCATGTTCAGGAAGGCGAAGCCAGTGTGCTGCATGGTGGCCTGCACCAACAGGCCCTCGGCGAAGCAATAGCCCAGCGCGCCGGGGGCGATGCGCTGCTTGATGTCGGATTCCTCTTTCAGGAATTCGATATTGGTGAACAGCACCTCGACCATGCCCGTCGCGTTGACGAAGTTGGTGATGTCGGCCTCGGTCACCGTGCGGCCGATGGTTTTGAACCTGCGGCCGATGGGCAGGTCTTCGTAGTACATGCCTAATCCGACGGTTTCCATCTGCGTCTCTCCCTATGGTTTGGCGTCAATGTCCTGCTTGATCACGGTGAAATGCAAGCCGCAGGCGCCATTGGTGATGTCGCCCTCCATCCGCTTGCCGTTGCGCTTGCCAATCAGGCTGATGTCCGGCCCCTCACCATGGACGGTGCCGTCGGGGTCGATCATGGCATCGAGCCAGGTCTTGCCGTCCCAGCGATACTGGAAGCGCCCATCCAGCACCCGCAGCGTCACCAGGCCGGGATGCGGGCAGCTGCGGCTTTCCGCCTGAAAGCGGGTCGAGGAGCCGCGCCAGGTGCCGGTCGTGGGCTCTTCCCGCGGCGCTGGCGCCTGACGCAAGGGGGCGCTGTCGCTGCAAGCGGACAGCAACGGCAGGGCGGCAAGCAACGTCAGACGAATCGCGGTCATGGGGTTCCTGCGGGAATGACGATCATGGGCCGCCGTCATGGGTCGCGGCGCCGGTTTTGGCAACCGGACGGCATTTGCCCTTTCGCAGGAGTGACGTAAAAGACAGGTTCAACCAGACAAATGCGACGGGGGATAACCTCCCGCGCCAAGGGGAAGACATCCATGTTCCGCCGGCTCGACGACGCGAAGTCGCTGACAATCAACCAGATCAAGATCATCGCCGCCGCGATTATCGGTGATATGCTGGAGTTCTTCGATTATTATCTGATTGCCTTCGTGCTGGCCTTCATCGTCAAGCCCTGGCACCTGACCTTCATGGAATCGGCGACGATTCTGCTGTCCTCTGGCGTCGGTGCCATTCTGGGTGCCGCCATCTGGGGTCGCATCGCCGATGTTTACGGGCGCCGTAAGGTCTTCATCCTCACGGTGCTGAACTTCTCCATCGCCAGCGGGCTGCTGGCCTTCACCCCCGATAATGGCTGGGTCTATCTCTCGGTCATGCGCTTCTTCGTCGGCTTCGGTGTCGGCGGGCTTTATTGCGTCGACCTGCCGCTGGTGCAGGAATTCGTCCCCGCCCGCATGCGCGGCTTTATCGGCGGGCTGGTGACCGTATTCATCCCGCTGGGCGTGATGATTTCCTCCGCCCTCGCCGCCTTCGTCACCGATTCTATCGGCTGGCGCGGCCTGTTTGTTGTCGGCCTGCTGCCCGCTGCCTTCACGCTGCTGGTGCGCGCCTGGGTGCCGGAATCGCCGCATTGGCTCATGAGCCAGGGGCGCAAGGAAGAGGCCCGTAAGTCCCTCGCCTGGGCATTGCGCATCCAGCCGGAGTCGCTGCCGCTCCCCGATCACGCCCCCAAGCAAGAGGTCGCCGCCTGGTCGGAACTGTTCAAATACCCGAAAAGCCTCGCCGTTTCCTGGATGGCCAGTATCGGCGCGCAGACCGCTTCGTATGGCATCGGCCTCTGGGCGCCGACTTTGTTCGTGCTGCAGCTGAACTGCACCCCGGCGCAGGCGGCTTTTCTGTTCCTATGGGTCAAACTGGCCGGCATCGCCGGGCGTATCACCTTCGCGTTCCTGTCTGACTTTATCGGCCGCCGCAATTCCGGCATGCTCTGCGGCTTCGGCGGCACCATCTCCATCATCGCCGCCGGCCTCCTCCACAACGAAATGATCGGCACTGTCTCCGTCTTCTGGGTGCTCATCATCATCGCCGATTTCTTCTACGACGGCGGCTTCGCGGTCATCGGGCCCTATCTGGCGGAGGTCTGGCCCACCCGCCTGCGCACCACCGGCATGGGTTCGGCGTACGGCTTCGGCGGTATCGGTAAGATTATCGGCCCGCTCGGTCTGGCGCTGATCGTGGGCGCCGCGGACGTCGTCACGCCAAAAGCGACGCTGGATGCCATCGTGCCAGCCTTCATGTATTTCGCGGCCTGGATGGGTATCTGCGGCTGTGCTTTCCTGTTCTTCGGTTTCGAAACCGGCCGCCAGTCGATCTCCGCCATCGACAGCGAACTGGGCGAGGCCACACCAGCCGCCGCGGGAACACGCAAATGAGCCAGGTCACCGATCAAATCGCCAAAGCCCGTGCCCTCGCGCCGATGATCCGGGAGGACGGGCCGGAGATCAACCGCATCCGCAAGCTCACCCCGCGCCTGTCGGATGCGCTGAAGGACGGGCAGTTCTTCCGCATGCTGCAGCCGGGCTTCCTCGGCGGCATGGAGCTGAAGCCTTCGGAATTCGCGCAGGTGACGGAGACTTTGGCGTCGATGGATGCCTCCGTCGGCTGGGTGACCTGCCAGAGCAACGGCTGCTCCATGACCTCCGCCTATATGGACCGCAAGGTCGCGTTCGAGATGTTCGGCCCGCGCGACGGCATCCTGGCCTGGGGCCCGCAATGGGGCGGCGCCGCGACCGCGGTCGCGGTGGAGGGCGGCTACAAGCTCAACGGCACCTGGCGCTTCGCCTCCGGCAGTCAGAACGCCACCTGGATGGGCGCGCATATCGTCGTCACCGGCACGGGTGAACTGCGCACCTTCCTGTTCCCGCAATCCAGCGTGGAGATGCAGGACATCTGGCACACCGTCGGTCTGCGCGGCACCGCCAGCAACCAATATGTCGCCAAAGACCTGTTCGTGCCGGAAGAACGGGCGCTGTACCGCGATAATCCGCGCCATCGGCGGGAGGACGGGTTGTTGTATCGCTTCACCAGCGGCCAGCTCTACTCCGCCGGGTTCGCCGGCGTCGGCCTCGGCATCGCGCGCGGCATCATGGGCGATTTCCTGAACCTGCCCGCCAACAAGGTCGCCCGCGGCGCCGGCAAGACCATGCGCGAGAACAACGTGATCCAGTCGCAATAC
Source organism: uncultured Acetobacteraceae bacterium (assembly GCA_903900905.1). Classification (GTDB taxonomy): domain Bacteria; phylum Pseudomonadota; class Alphaproteobacteria; order Acetobacterales; family Acetobacteraceae; genus Rhodopila. The sequence continues at coordinate 9,037 of CAIUPC010000843.1, read as the reverse complement.
GCGCAGTGCGAGGCCAAATTCCGCTCCGCCCGCTATATGCTGCACAACACGCTGAACGAGGCCTGGGCCTATGTCGAAGAGCATGGCGACATGACGCTGGAGCACAAGGCGCTGATCCGGCTCGCCTCCACCTGGGCGATCCAGAACGCGCGCGATGTGGTAAACACGCTGTACCACGCCGCCGGGTCCACCGTGATCTTCGAGGAGAACCCGTTCGAACGCCGCCTGCGCGACATGCACACGGTTGCACAGCAGTCGCAGGGACGGCAGATTCACTATGAGACCGTCGGCCAGCTCATGCTCGGCCTGCCGGCCGAAAACGCCTTCTGAACCGGAGACCGAACCATGCCCGCCATGTCGTTGAACCATTACACGATCCAGGCCCGCAACCTGGAAGCGACCAAGGATTTCTACTGCGATGTCGTCGGCCTGACCGTTGGCGACCGCCCGCCGCTGAGCTTCGATGGCTATTGGCTGTATTGCGGCGGCATCCCGACCGTGCATCTGCTGGGCTATCAGGCGACCGCGAAGCTGATCTCCGACGGCCCGTCCTACCCCGCCGGCACCGGCCGGCTGGACCATATCGCGTTCTCCTGCGAGGGCCTCGCGGACATGCGGGCCGATCTGGTTCGGCGCGGGATCAAGTATGAGGAGCGGGTTCTGCCGCGGATGAACATGACGCAGCTCTTCTACCTCGATCCCGATGGTATCGCGGTGGAATGCAACTTCCCGCCGCACGAGACCCCTGTCAAAGCCGCCTGAGGCCCCGACCATGCAAGCCACCGTGCGGCCCAATGGCCAGCTGACTCTCCGAGGAGAGATTTTCCGCTGCGCCATCGGGGCCCGCGGTGTGCTGCGGCACAAGGAAGAAGGCGACGAAGCGACCCCGCTGGGGGTATTGCCGCTGCGCCGGGTGCTGTACCGGGCTGACCGGGTGGCGCCGCCTGTGTGCGCGGTGCCGATGGAGCCCATCGGCCAGGATGACGGGTGGTGCGATGACCCGAACCATCGCGACTACAACAAGATGATCCGCTTGCCGCATGACGGGCGACATGAGGAACTGTGGCGGCGCGATGCGGTCTACGACATCATCGCGGTGCTGGGCTGGAATGACGCGCCGATTGAACGCCGGCGTGGTTCGGCGATCTTCCTCCATGTTGCCCGGCCCGATTACGCCCCGACCCAGGGGTGTGTGGCGTTAGCGCTGCGGGATGTGCAACGCGTGCTGGCTGCCGGCGTGACAGAGTTGCTGGTCCTGGAAGGCTGATCGCCCCCTTGGTCGCAGCCTCCTGACCGGGCAAACTGCCTGGGACAGGAGAATGCGCGCATGGATATCGAGACGTTACAGAACAGCCTGCCGGGCTTGCCCCGGTTTCTGGGCATGGTCTTCACACATGTGGAGAAAGACCGCATCGTCGCCGAGATCATCGTGCGCGAAGAGCATTGCACCGAACACAACACCATCCATGGCGGCGCCATCATGGCCTATGCCGATACGATGGGGGCGATGGGCACCATCGTGAACCTGCGCGACGGCCAGATCACCACCACGATCGAAAGCAAGACCAACTTCTTCGCCGCCACCCCGGCCGGCGCGAAGCTGATCGCCGAGACCGTGCCGCTACACCGCGGCCGCCGCACCCAGGTGTGGGAGACGCGGCTGCTGCATGAAAACGGCAAACTGGCCGCCAAGGTCACGCAAACGCAGATCGTCCTGGAAAAGCCCAAAGGAGGCGCACAATGAGCACGGCCCAGGCCTATATCGTCGACGCCATTCGCACCCCGACCGGCCGCCGCCGCGGCGGCCTGGCGCAGGTGCATCCCGCCGATTTGGGCGGGCATGTGCTGCGGTCGCTGGTCGAGCGGAATGCCATTCCGGCCGAGGACTATGATGACGTCGTGTTCGGCGCCATCGACGCCGTCGGGCCGCTGTCGTTCAACATCGCCCGCACCTGCTGGCTCGCCGCCGGGCTGCCGCTGACGGTGCCGGGGGTGACGATCGATCGTATGTGCGGTTCCTCGCAGCAGGCGATCCATTTCGCCGCTCAGGGAGTCATGAGCGGCACGCAGGACGTGGTGATCGCCGGGGGCGTGCAGACGATGTCGCAAATCCCTATCGGCTTTGCCTTCGGGGCCGCTGAACCGCTGGGCCTCGGCGATCCTTTCTCCACCAGCGAAGGCTGGGTGGCGCGGTTCGGCACGCAGGAGGTCTCACAGTTTCGCGGCGCCTCGATGATCGCGGAAAAATGGGGTTTCACGCGGGAGGCGATGGAAGTTTTCGCGCTGGAGAGCAACAACCGCGCTTTGCGGGCGCAGGCGGAGGGCCGCTTCGACCGCGAAATCGTGCCGCTGAACGGGGTGACGAAGGATGAAACCCCGCGGGCCTCATCGTTGGAGAAGATGGCCGCGCTGCAGCCGCTGCCGGGCTTCCCGCGCCTGACGGCGGCGGTGTCGAGCCAGACCTGCGATGCCTCCGCCGCGGTGCTGATCGTCTCGGAAGCGGCACTGAAGCGCTACGGCCTGACGCCGCGGGCGCGCATTCACCACATGAGCGTGATGGGCGATGACCCGATCATGATGCTGACCGCGCCCATTCCCGCGACGAAGCGGGCGATCGAACGCAGCGGGCTGCGCTGGGATGATCTGGATATCGTCGAATGCAACGAGGCTTTTGCCTCGGTCCCCATGGCGCTGCTGGCGGAAACGCCGATCGGGCATGAGAGGATGAACCCGAATGGCGGCGGGATTTCGCTGGGGCATCCGATCGGGGCGACGGGTGCGCGCATCATGACGACGATGTTGCACGAATTGGAACGCACCGGTGGGCGCTACGGCCTACAAACGATGTGCGAAGGCGGCGGAACCGCTAACGTTACGATCATTGAGCGTCTGGGTTGACGCGTCCGGCATCCCCGGGGCCTGCTGGGTCCCGGGGATGCCGGATAAATCCTTGCTGATAGCAGCGATTTAACCGCCCAGCGCGTCCCGTGTCAGCAACGCCGGCATATTCACATCCGTCCGGCCGGCGAGGATTTTCTCTTCATCATCCATCAGGGATTCACGCTGATCTGGTGCGCCCCAGGTATAAGCCGTCCCGCGGGCAAACCGGTCATGATCGAGTTCTGGTGTGGGCATGGTGATGGTCCCCTTCGTAACTCTGATCCGAAGCCTATGCCTCCGTTATGCCGCATTGCAATATAATTGTGGTGATGCCCGCCACAATCTTGCCATGGCGACCGCCGGGCTTCCAACCCATCCCCTGTGCCGTTAGGCTCCCTGTCAGGGAAACCAAGGAGCGTTCCATGAAAGCCGCCGTATTTCACGCAGCCCACCAGCCGCTGACCATTGAGGATGTCGAGATCGAGAAGCCGAAGCGCCGCGAAGTGCTGCTGCGCACGGCCTTTGCCGGATTGTGCCACTCCGACCTGCACTTCATGGAAGGGCTGTACCCCTATCCGGTGCCGGCGATCCTCGGCCATGAAGGCTCCGCCATCGTCGAAGCGGTGGGTGAGGATGTGACCTATGTGAAGCCCGGCGATCACGTCATCACCTGCCTGTCGGTGTTCTGCGGCGAATGTGCGCAATGCACCACCGGCCACACGAACCTCTGCGACAATACCGAGGTGAAGCTGCTCCCCGGTGCCGCGCGCCGCCTGCGCTGGAAGGGCCAGACGCTGCATCAGGCCTTCAACCTGTCGGTGTTCGCCGAGAATATGGTGGTGCATGAGCACGCCGTGGTGAAAATCCGGGATGAATTCCCGCTCGACATCGCCGCCCTCGTGGGCTGTGGCGTCATGACCGGCGTCGGCGCGGTGTTCAATGCGGCGAAGGTGGAGCCGGGATCGACCGTTGCCGTTGTCGGCTGCGGCGGTATCGGCCTGTCGGCGGTGAATGGCGCGGCGCTGGCCGGCGCGGCACGGATCATTGCCATCGATACCAATTCGTCGAAGCTGGAAAAAGCCATCGCCATGGGCGCGACGGACGTGATCAACGCATCCAATGTCGATCCGGTCGCGGCGGTGAAGGACCTGACGGACGGCCAGGGCGTGCCCTATTCGTTCGAAGCCATCGGCATGAAGGTCACGGCCGAACAATGCTTCGCGATGCTGCGCCCGGGCGGGGTCGCCACCATCATCGGCATGATCCCCTTCGGCACCAAGATCGAGCTGCACGGCGCCGACTTCCTGCGCGATCGCAAGATCCAGGGCACCTCGATGGGCGGCAACCGCTTCCGCGTCGATATGCCGCGCCTGCTGGAACTGTGGAAGCAGGGCCGCCTCAAGCTCGATCACCTGGTGTCCGGGCATATCAAACTCGATCAGATTAACGAGGGCTTCGCATTGCTGAAGACCGGCGCGCCGGTGCGCAACCTGATCAATTTCGGGGTTGGGTGATCTGACCGTATCTCCCCGCCGTCAGGCGGGGAGATCACTTCTAAGTATGGAAGCGTTCCCATGATTCGCCCGATCGGATTCGCGCTGTTGCTGCTCGGCTCCACCCAGGCGGCGTGGGCGTCCGATTTAGCGTTGAAGCGCGTGATGCTGTCATCGGGCGGGGTTGGTTATTTCGAATTCGCGGCCGACGTGACTGGCAACGCAACCATCGGCCTGGATGTGCCCCTGGCGCAGGTCGATGACGTCCTGAAATCCCTCGTCGTATTCGACCGGGCTGGCGGCGTTGCCAGTGTCGAACTGCCCGGCCGCGACAATAGCGACGCGGCTTTCGGCGATGTCCCCTTCGGGCGGGAGGCGCTGCAATCCCCGCTCGACTACCTCAATGCCTTGCAAGGCATTGAGGTGACCGTTCAGGGCATAAAGCCCATGACCGGGCGCATCCTGCGAGCGGAGCCGTTTCCAGAGGGAACGGAAAAATCGAACACTCAACGCACCCGCGTTACATTGCTGAGTGCGGAGGGGCTGCGCCAGTTCGTTCTGGAAGATGCGGAAACCGTGCAGGTGGCCGATACCGGGCTGCGCGTCCGCATCGACCGTGCATTGGACTCCATGCGTCGGGATGCAGCGCAGTCCACCCGTCACCTGACCATTCGGTTGAAGGGCGAGGGCGCGCGCACCATCAATGTTGGCTACGTCGCCGGCGCCCCGCTCTGGAAAACCACGTATCGCCTCATGCTCCCGGAGAACGGTGCCCCCACCGCCCGCATGCAAGGATGGGCGACGCTGGAGAACCAATCCGGCACCGATTGGAAAGGCGTCGCTTTAACGCTGCAATACGGCAATCCCGTCGCCTTCCGGCAGTCATTGTATCGGTCCTATTTCGTGCAACGGCCCGAGGTTCCGGTTGAAATCCTTGGCCGGGTTTTGCCCGACATCGACACGCGGGCCCAATCCTTGGACGCCGGTGGGGCGGGTCGCGCGGCGGCCCCAGCGCCAGCGCCAGCCCTGCAAGGCATGGCGCTGGGCAAAGCCATGCTTGCCCCAGCCCCGGCCAGTGCCCCGGTCATGGCGCAACGGGCCGAACCTGTGACGGCCGAGGAAACCGCCGAGGAGACAATATTTACGCTCGCCCAACCCATCGACCTCGTGGCCGGGCATTCAGCGAATATTCCCATCATCGACCGGGAGATTCCGGCCTCCCGTATCGGCCTGGCGCAGATGTCGCAATCGCATCCGCTGTCCTCCATCCGTATTCGCAATGAAACCGGACCGTCGTTACCCGCGGGTGCTCTGACGCTTTATGACACGCGCGGCACGGTTGGATTTGCCGGCGATGCGCGGGTCGGTGGGCTGCCGGCGGGGGAAACCCGGCTGCTGTCCTTTGCCCGCGACCTGCGAACCACCATCGAAACCAGCACCGCCGGCCAGCCGGAGCAACTGACCACGTTCAGTGTCGCGGACGGCGTGCTCATCTATACCGTTCGTGCCCGTCAGGCGATTCGGCTCAAAGCGACCGCCCCGGTGCGCGAGACGCGGGAGTTGCTGCTGGAATTGCCCAAATCCTCGGCCGAACAAACGCTCAGTGTCGAGGAAGGCAAGGCCAAGGTCACCGAAATGACTGCGACCGCCTGGCGGGTGGGCATTTCCCTGGCGGCTGGCGCGACCGAGGTTGCGACGGTGTTTTTGGATCAACCGGTGCGCCGCAGCATCCGCCTGCTCGACGGGGATGACGCCACTTTGCAATTCCTGGTCACCGGCGACCGCCTGAACGGCGCCGGTCAAACCGCTTTGCGCCGCGTTTTGGACCTGCGGCGCGACGAGGCGCGCAAGCAGGCGGAGGTGGCTCAGCTCCGCCGGCAGATGGATGAGGTGCAGGCCGATGAGGACCGCATCCGCAAAAACCTCGCCGCGGTTAGTGCCGGCGACGCGCTGCGGACCCGTCTGACAAAGGCCTTGGATGCTGACGAAACCCGCATCGAACAACTGACCAAGGCGATAGCCGACGCCGCGGCCGAGGTCGACAAAGCGCACCGCGCCTTGGTTGACGCGGTCACGACGTTACGACTGTAACCTCATCCCAGAATGCCCCGGCGGTCCACCAATCGCCGCGCCTTGCCGACGGAGCGCTCGACGGCCCCGGGTGCCTCAATGATAACGCGGGTTGACAGCCCGATGGTGTCCTTGATGCGGGCGACGGCGGCGGACGCTTCAGCGGTGACGATGTCGGGGATGAAGTAGTCCGGCCGCGCTTCCACATGCACCGTGACCTCATCCATGCGGCCTTCCCGGGTCAGGACAATGTGGTAATGCCCGGTCAATGCCTCACTTTTCAGGAGTTGTTCTTCGATCTGGGTCGGGAACATGTTGACCCCGCGCACGATCACCATGTCATCGCTGCGGCCGGTAACCTTGTCCATCCGGCGCATGGTCCGCGCGGTGCCTGGCAGCAGGCGGGTCAGGTCGCGGGTGCGGTAGCGGATGACCGGCATGCCTTCCTTGGTCAGGGAGGTGAACACCAGCTCACCCGGTGAGCCGTCGGGCAGCACCGCCCCGGTCAGCGGGTCGATGATCTCGGGATAAAAATGGTCTTCCCAGATATGCGGCCCATCTTTGGTTTCGATGCATTCATTGGCCACACCGGGACCGATGACCTCCGACAGGCCGTAGATATCCACGGCATCCATCGCGAAGCCGGTTTCGATTTCCGCGCGCATGGCGTTGGTCCAGGGTTCGGCGCCGAAGATACCGATCTTTAACGAGCAGGCGCGGGGGTCGAGGCCCTGGCGGCGGAATTCATCGAGGATCGCCAGCATGTAGCTGGGCGTGACCATGATGATGTCGGGTTGGAAGTCGGTGATCAGCTGAACCTGCCGTTCCGTCATCCCGCCGGACACCGGAACGACGGTGCAGCCGAGGCGCTCTGCCCCATAATGCGCGCCGAGGCCGCCGGTGAATAATCCATACCCATAGGCGACATGCACCATCATCCCCGGCCGACCGCCGGCGGCGTAGATGGACCGTGCGGCGACATGCGACCAGGTATCGATGTCCTTGGCGGTGTAGCCGACGACGGTGGGTTTACCGGTGGTGCCGGAGGAGGCATGCACGCGCACGATCTTCTCCCGCGGGACGGCGAACATGCCGAAGGGGTAATTGGCGCGCAGGTCGTGCTTGGTGGTGAAGGGAAATTTCGCCAGGTCTTCCAGACGCTTGAAATCGTCGGGATGCACGCCCGCGGCATCGAAGGCGGCTGTGTAGTGCGGTACGTTGGCATAAGCGTGATGCAGTGTGGCGCGCAGCCGTTCCACTTGCAGCGCGGCAATCTCATCGCGTGACGCGGTTTCGATGCGGTCGAAGCCTTGCATGGCCATTATTCCCTTTTCGTCTTTTATGCGGGCAGATCGGGGAAGAACTTGCCGCCGGCCATGCGCGTATGGCCGCGCATCTCCGCCACCGTTGTCCCATCGCTCCCGGTGACGCGCACATCGTAGATCCCTGATCGTCCGGTCCGGTTGCGTTCTTCCGCGACCGCCACCAGGGTTTCGCCCAGCCGGGCCGGACGGATGTAGGTGATGGTGATGTGCTGCGCCAAAGCGCGCTCGTTATAGACATTGCTGGCGAAGGCCATGCCGGAATCCGCGAGCGTCAGGATGAAGCCGCCGTGGCACATGCCGAGCCCGTTCACCATGTCCGGCCGCACCACCATCGACAGCCGGGAGGTTCCGGCGGTGACGGCTTCCAGCACCATGCCAAGGCCGCGGCTGGCATGGTCTTCGGCCCACATGGCATCGGCGCAGGCGCGGGCAAGCTCATCCGGGGTCATGCCGGGAACACCGGGGGGCGCTTTTCCTGGAAGGCGCGCACGCCTTCCGCGAATTCGGGCCCGCGCCCGGCCACGCCTTGCAGCCGCGCTTCCAGATCCAGCTGCGCGTTCAGATCGTTCACCGGCGCGGCCTGGAACATCTGCTTCATCGCGCCCAGCGCGGCGGTTGGGCCAACGGCGAGTTGCGCGGTTAATGCCTCGGCCTCGGGCATCAGCGTGGCGGCATCGACCGCTTTCCAGATCATGCCCCAGGCGGCGGCGGTCTCGCCATCGATCGCATCGCCCAGCATGGCCAGCGCGCGGGCCCGCGCTTCCCCGACCGTGCGGGTCAGGAAGAAGCTGGCACCGGAGTCGGGGACCAGGCCGATCTTGACGAAGGCCTGGACGAAGCGGGCGGTTTTGGCGGCGAGGACGATGTCGCAGGCCAGCGCGAAACTCGCCCCGGCGCCGGCCGCGACGCCATTGACGGCGCAGACGACGGGTAGGCGGGAGGCGCGGATGCGGCGCACGACCTCATGGTGATAGGTGCCGGCGAGGGCTTCCAGATCGGGCGGGCCGTTGGGGCCGGGGGTGACATCGGCGCCGAGTTCCTGCCCGGCGCAGAAGCCCCGGCCCTCCCCGGTCAATAGCAGCGCACGGCAGGTTGGGTCGGCTTCGGCGTCATCGAGCGCGGCCAGGAGCCGGGTTAACATCGGGGCGTTAACCGCGTTCAGCCGCGCCGGTGCGTTCAGTGTGATCTTGCGCCAGCCGTCCCGCGGCTCGATGCGGATGTCGTCGGTCATTGGAAAGCCCCCCTCGGTTCCACCCAGATTACAGTATT
>CAIUPC010000842.1 GCA_903900905.1 uncultured Acetobacteraceae bacterium | reverse complement strand
GGCTACGACCACATCACCTCCGCCATCGGCGCCGCCATGATCGGCTGGTTCGGCACCGCGATGCTCTGCTACGTCACACCCAAGGAGCATCTGGGCCTGCCGAACCGCGACGACGTGAAGACCGGCGTCATCACCTATCGCATCGCCGCGCATGCAGCTGATCTGGCCAAGGGTCACCCGGCCGCGAAGCTGCGCGACGACGCCGTCAGCCGCGCCCGGTTTGAGTTCCGGTGGGAGGATCAGTTCAACCTCTCCCTCGACCCCGACACCGCGCGGTCGTTCCATGACGAAACCCTGCCCAAGGAAGCGCACAAGGTCGCGCATTTCTGCTCCATGTGCGGCCCGAAGTTCTGCTCGATGAAGATCACCCAGGATCTGCGCGTCGAAGCCGAACGGATGGTCGGGTTGGAGGAGAAATCCCGCGAGTTCGCCGAAAAGGGCAAGGAAATCTATCTGCCAGCCGCCGCGGCGGAATAAGTCCGCCGTCCGAAGCCCGACCTATGGCGATACTCTCCTTCCGTCATGGCCCGGCTTGTCCGGGCCACCTATCGCGGCACAGCGCCGCGGGCGATGGCCCGGACAAGCCGGGCCATGACAGGGAGAGGCAGGCGTCACCACAGCGGCTATTCGGAATAAGCCACCTGCCATGTTGAACCCGAGGGACGCGCTGGACGCCATTGGCCAGCTTCCGGACTCGGAAATCGACATCGCGGATGCCGCACTGCAACTCGCCCGGGTGGACGCCCCAGACGCTGACTGGGAGTCCGCCCGGACGCATTTGTCTGAAATCGCCCGGTCCGCCGCCGCTTTGGCCGCCACGCTCGATGAAGCCGATTTGGCGACGCGGGCGGTGGCGCTGTCGGGGTTGCTGGGGGGGCGGTTCGGCTACAAGGGTGATACCGACACTTACGACGACCTCCGCAACGCCAATCTGATCCGGGTGATGGAACGCCGGCGCGGCCTGCCGGTGGCGCTGGGCGTCATCTGGCTGCACGCGGCCCGCGCCGCGGGGTGGGAGGGCCATGGCGTCGACTTCCCCGCCCATTTTCTGGTGGCGCTTCAGGGCGACACCACCCAGGCGATCCTGGACGTCTTCCACGGCGGCACGCCGTTGACCGTGCGTGACCTGCGCGCCTTGCTGCGCCGGGTAGAGGGTGAGACAGCCGAACTGCGCCCCGGCCTGCTGCGGCCGATGGGCGCGCGGCGCGTGCTGCTGCGGCTGCAAAACAACATCATGACCCGCCGGCTGCAGGCCAATGAGCCGGAATCCGCGCTGATCTGCGCCGAGGATATGCTGCGCATCGCCCCCGATCACGCCGAACTCTGGCGGCAAACGGCGCTGATGAACCAGGGTCTCGATCGAGTCGGGGCCGCCTTGCGGTGCTACGAACGCTTTCTGGAACTGGTACCGGACGGCGAAGCGGCAACCTCGGTCCGTTCGGCCCTGGGTGCATTGCGCTCCCGCCTGAACTAGGTGCGGGGCGATGGGCGACATTTTCAAACGTGAGGCCGCCGCCAATCCCGAACCTTTCACCGGGGAGCGTCTGACCGCCGCCCTGGATGGGCAGACGCAGATCGAGCACTACCACCGCTATCTGTTCGCCCGGTCGTTTTGTCATGGCCTCGATGTTCTCGATGTTGCCAGTGGCGAAGGATACGGGGCCGCGCAGATCGCGCAGGTCGCCCGTCGTGTCACGGGCGTTGACTATGCACAGGCGGCCGTGGACGGCGCGAGCGCGAGTTTTCCTCGTGATAATCTGCGTTTTATGCAAGGTGACGCGCGGTCTTTGCCGTTGGGCGATGCCTCCTTCGACATCGCGGTATCCTTCGAAACCATTGAACATTTCGATCATCAGGAGAAGTTCCTGGCCGAAATCGCCCGCGTCCTGAAGCCGGGCGGCCTTGTGATTATCAGCACGCCGGACCGCGACATTTACTCCCCGGCGCACACGGGCGCGAACGAATATCATGTGCGGGAACTGAGCCGCACCGAGTTCGCCACCCTGCTGTCACGGCACTTCTCTGATGTCTCGGTCCTGGTGCAACGCCCGATCCACGGCTGCGCGATCATGGGCGAAGCCGGCACCGCCGTCCCCCCGCTGGTCTTCGATCGCCGCGGTGCCGCGCATTTCGAGGCCTGCGCCGGCATCCCCCGCGCCCCCTTCCTGATCGCGCTGGCGAGCAACCGGCCGCTGCCACCCATTCCCGACAGCCTCTATGTCGAGCGCGACGATCTCGACCGCGACCTGATCGCGCTGGAAGACATGCGGGCTTTGTTCAACAAAGCCCGCATCGAAATCGCCAACGCCCAGGCGAAACTGACCGAACTGCACCTCACGGTGGCCCGAACGACCGAGGAGTCGCTCCGTATCCAGGCGAATAATCAAAGCCTGGGCCAGGAGTTGGCGCTGGCCCGGGGGTCCCTGCGCAGCTTCCTGGGCACGTACCTCCCGCAATTGCGCCGGCGTTTGTTCGGTTAAGGCGACGCGCAAGATTAACGGGTCGTTTGGCGTTGCACTTCGTTTGTGAATTTGGCGCATCCATGCCTTGTAAGGTGCTAACTGGGGAAAGTCGTGGATGCCGACCTGCGTCGGCATGACGGGGTTGGGGCGCCTGTGCCGCAGCTGAAGCAGTTTATCGTGGGCATCGCGAAAATCCGGCGGCGTTTACTCTTTCTTAACGAATGCGGGCGCATGCTAATCGGGTCAAACAACCGATTGGCCCAGCATGATCCGCGTCCGTCCGAAAATCAGCGCCTTCGTCGTGGCCTATAACCGGGCGCATATCCTGGGCACTTGCCTCCGGGCGCTCCGCTTCGCCGATGAGGTAATCGTGGTGGATAAATCCTCCACCGACGACACGCGCGCCGTCGCGGCCCGCCACGCAACCCGGGTGGTCACCGTGCCCTGGACGCCAACCGTGGAGGAAACCCGCGCCTATGCGCTGTCACTCTGCGCCCATGACTGGATCTTGTTTCTGGATGATGACGAGTGCCTCAGCCCCGCCGCACCGGCCTTCATTCGATCACGGGTCGCACGCGGCACGTCCGACATCTACGCCTTCCCGTTACGCCACTACATTCTCGGCGTGCATGACGAAGCCGCCTATTACTGGCCGGAGCACCATATCCGCCTGTTCCGCCGGGGCGCGGTCAGCTTCTCCGGCACGGTGCATCAAGGCGTGCACGCAAGATCAGAACGCCTGACCTATATTCCGCCGGAAACCGGGGTCTGCATCCATCATCTCTCGCATCCCGACGTCGCCGGATGGATCGAGCGCACCAACCGCTACACGTCCCGTCCCGACCGGGCCCGCCCCGCGGAGGCCGGCGACGACCTGGCCGGCTTCGCCCATGCCCGCCTCCACCACTGGCTTTCCCGCACACGCGACAAAACCCCCGGCGGCTACCCGGAGGCAGCCGCGGTCCTACGCGCGGTCTACGATATCGTCGATCGCCTGAAATGCTGGGAGGAAACGCGCGGCCTGGACGGCCACGCCCTGTTCCGGGAAGCCTGCGAACGGCTCGACGCCGCACACCTGGCGTACGCGAACCGTTCGCTGCTCCGCCGGTTGAAGGACGCCTGGATTACCCGACGAGCTTGCCGCCATCGACCGGGATGACCCAGCCGGTGGTGGAGGTCAGATGCGTCACCGCCGCCATCACCGCCTGCGCGACCTCATCGGCCACGACCACGCGCTTCAGCGGCGTGCTGGCCGCCGATTTCTCCACCATCGCCGTGGTGCGGCCTGGCACGAAGGCGGTGTCCACCGCGGCGGGGGAGACGGTGAGCACCCGGATCTCCGGCCCCAGCACGCGCGCCAGCGACAGCGCCATCGTGTCGGCCGCGGCCTTCGACCCGCCATAGGCTATGTTGCTGCCCGAGCCGGTGATCGCGGCCACCGAGGAGATATTGACGATCACCGCATCGCCCGACTTCTTCATCAGCGGCGCGAAGGCCCGCACCATCGCGAAAGGCCCGCGCACATTCGCCGCGAAGATCGAATCAATCAGTTCATCCGTCAGCGCATTCAGATCGGCGTGCGGCACCATCCTGGTGAAACCGGCGGAGTTCACCAGCACGTCGCAACGCCCGAAATCACGTTCGACGGTGGCGGCGACCTCGGCGATGACCGCGGAGTCGGTGACGGGAATGCGGATCGCGCGATGGCCGGAGCCCGGGAGGGCGGCCGCGATCTTTTCCGCCTCGGCGGCGTTGTTGTTGTAGCCGACAACGATGCGCGCGCCGGCTTCAGCGAGGCGCTGCGCGGTCGCGCGGCCGATCGCGCCGCTGGCGCCGGTGATGACGGCGACTTTGCCTTTGGGGTCCATGGGTGGTTCCTCCGGGGTTGTGTGGGTGGGAGGAAGCGTATGGGGCGAAGCGCGGGTTTGGGGAAGTGGGCAGTCAGGGCGGTCCGTTCTTGTTTGGAAGCAGGCACCGGTATGCTATCCTGCGTCCATGGACGATCAGCATGCAAACGCCATCGTGCTACCTCCGCCCGCCAGGCTCGTCGGAACATGGCGACGTTTCGGGTCGGCCGGGCCAGTCTATGAGATCATCGGGACTGGGTCCGCACTCCCTGGCGGGGACCGCGTTATGCGCGTGCGGGTCGTCGAGTCGGGTGAAGAATTGGACTATCGCCTGGGAGAGATTCTGGACGACCCGCGGGAGCGTTGATGTTCGCCATCGCGTTTGACCTGGTTGTGGCCGAGACCGCCCGGCACCATCCCAAGGGCGTGTCGCAGGCCTATGCCGACACCGGTGCGATCACCGCGCTGAAGGCGTTGCCCTGGCTGCCGGACTCGGTGCGTGACATTCGGGCCTTCCGTGTCGACCAGTGGTCGGATTTCACGCGGATGGTGAAAGGACTCTGAGTCCGTCAGGACGGTTCGTAAGGGGCCTGTGTCATAGGCGCCGCCTGCTTGATCAAGGCCTTGTCGAAGGTCGCGAAACCCGAGGCCGCGCGGCTGGATGCCAGGTGCAAAGCATCGGCGAAATCCAGGCCCTGACGGTTCCATGCGAGGGCCTGGAGAATGGCCGCTTCATCCTCGCATCTGGTGTTGGGGAGCGCGGTCAGCCCCTCCAACGCATCAATGATAGCACCGGGGTTCTTGCGATACAGGCTACGCAACACCCACTCCGTTTCGAGCATGACGGTTTTGGGCAGGAACACCGTCTCCGTCTCGAACAGGCGTCGCGCCCGGGCGGCTTGCTCGGGGTCGTCACCGGTCAGAAGGCGGACGACGACGTTAGTATCGGCCGCGATCATGCCGCGCCCGCAGTTCGGTTTCGATCGCGGCGTCCATGTCTTCCAGCGTGTGGGCTGGCCCGGGGGCGCTCAGGCAGCCCGCGACGTCGTCCAGACGGCTGGGGGGGATCGTCTTGATAGGGCGCAGGAGGACGCCGTCGCCCATGTCCTCGACCGAGAATGCGGTGCCGGGCGCCCATTGATGGGCATCCCGCACCGCTTTGGGGAGGATGACCTGGCCTTTGGAGGAGAGGAGCGTGGTGTCCATGGGGGGATGGTAAGACGACGTAAGACCGGAGGCAAGGTTTTGTGCCCGACGTGTTAGCCCACATCAGAAATATCCCGATTGGAGAAGACGAGCGTGGTGCCCATGGGGGGATGGTGAGATGCGGTAAGACGGAAGCAGGTTCATTGAATGTATAGCCAATCGAGGCGGCCAAAAATAAGCCAGACCAGTCTGGATTGTACGGAGACCCCCATGCGTGAAGTCGGTGCCTTCGAGGCCAAAAACAAATTCGGCCAGTTGCTTAACTGGGTGGAAGCCGGGGAAGAGGTGATGATCACCCGGCACGGCAAGGAGG
>CAIUPC010000841.1 GCA_903900905.1 uncultured Acetobacteraceae bacterium | reverse complement strand
CCCCGGCCCCCTCCCGCAAGGGGAGGGGGAGAGGTCGTGGGTCAATGGTTCGGGCGCGCGGTTCTACCCAGCCGCGAAGCCCAGTGTCGCGCCCAGCTCCGGCAGCGCCTCGAACCGTCCGATGTCGGAAATCAGCGCCAAAGAGCGATTGGAACCCAGCACCGGCTCCACCAGCGCGTTGAATTTGTCCTCCAGCCGGCGGCCCTGATCGTCGACATCATCCGCGGGCAGGCCGGAGTCGTGGCGGGCGGTCAGGGTGGTGCCGTCGGTCAGCAGCAGCTCGATCTCGGCGAAGGTGTTGGGGATGCCGGTGCGGAAATCGAGTTCCACCTTGTCGCGGATCGCGGTCAAGGCCGGGTTGGTCGCGACCTCTTCCGAATAGGTGGACAGGCGCCCGGTATCGATCCCCGACAGGCCCATCGCGGTGGCGAGGCGGAGCGAGAACTTGGCTTCCAGGCCGGTCACGGGGGGCGGGGATATTGCAGATGCGGTCGCAGGATTCTTCGAGCTGCACGCGGATGCGTTCGACGCGGTCCGGGTTCACGCCATGCTGATCACGCAGCTTGCGGGCGGATTCGATGCTCGAGTGAACCATGTAACAGGCGGCATGGTACTTAAACAGATTGCTCTGGATGTACCAGCCGCCGACGGGGGTTTCCATCGCCCGCTCCGGATGGAAGTCGGGGCTATGGGTTTTGGCGAAGCCCTGGGCGCATTCCAGCACGTCGGTGCGGCTGGTGAAGCCGCGCGCGGCCAGCTTGGCGGCCATGATGCCGTGATAGGACGCCTTGCCGGCATGCAGCGGCTTGCACATGGTCCCGAACATGGATTTCAGCCCCGCCGCCTGGGTGCCGGCGATGCCCAGCGCGGTGACGAACTGCTCCGCGTTCAGGCCCATCAGATGCGCGCAGGCGGCGGCGGCGCCGAAGCTGCCGACGGTGGCGGTCGAATGGAAGCCCAGCACGTCGTAATGGCCGGGGGCGATGACGCGGCCGACACGGCATTGGAGTTCGTAGCCGGCGACGAAGGCGGTGAGGACATCGGATCCGGAGGCACCGCGTTCCTCGGCCAGGGCCAGCAGCGCCGGCAGAATGGCGACCGAGGGATGGCCCGGCATCGCCAGGTTCACGTCATCGAAATCCAGCGCATGCGCGGCGGCGCCGTTGACCAGCGCGGCGGAGGCCGCCGGCAGCTTGCCGCTATGGCCGAGCACCGAGGCGGCTTCCTTGCCGCCCTGTTCCCGCATTTCCGCCAGCAGGATCAGCACCAGCTCATCACTGGCCCCGGCGATGCCGCAGGCGGTGTAATCAAGGATGCATTGCCGCGCCCAGGCGCGGGTGACGGCGGGGATCTCCCCCAGGGTCAAAGCGCGGGCCTGTTCGGCCAGCGCCCGGGTCAGTCCTAAGCCTGTGATGGCGTTCATGGCGGCGGTTCCTTGCTGATTTAACGGCCTTTATAGACCGGTTTGCGCTTCTCGTTGAATGCCAGGATGCCCTCCCGGCGGTCGTCGGTGGGGACCATGCGGTTATAGGCCTCGATCTCGAACATCATCGCGCTGCGCAGGTCCATGCCGGCGCCCATGTTCACGGACTGCTTGATCTGGCGGGTGGAGATCGGGGCATTGCCGGCGATGACGGCGGCGGTTTCCAGCGCTTCCGCCATCAGGGTTTCCGGCTTGCAGATGCGGTTGACCATGCCCCATTCGAAGGCCTGCTGCACCGTGAACGGCTTGCCGGTCAGCAGGATTTCCTTGGCGCGGCGGGCGCCCACGGCGCGCGGCAGGTTCTGGGTGCCGCCGGCGCCGGGCATGATGCCCAGGGTCACCTCGGTCAGGGCGAAACGCGCGGTTTCGCTGGCATAGATGAAGTCGGCGCAGAGCGACATCTCCATCCCGCCGGCATAAGCGGCGCCATTGACGGCGGCGATGATGGGGACCGGGCAGTCGATCATGGCGCGGATG
>CAIUPC010000840.1 GCA_903900905.1 uncultured Acetobacteraceae bacterium | reverse complement strand
TCAAACCCGAAACCCGCAACAGCCCATACGCCGTGAGCCCGCTGCTGTTACTGGGCACCGATCTGACGCCGGCGGAGGCACGCGCGCTGATCGCGCTGATCCGGGACCCCACCGTCGTCCCCGGGAAAAGCCCGAGGATGACGGGGAAGAGAGGCCGTCGCCACTTATGTTAGCGCCCATGGGGACAAGCCCGGCGATGACGGGGTTACTGCCAATCTATCACGGCCGATCGGTCAAACCCGCGGTTGCCTTGGATCAGGCGGCGGCGGCAACCGGCTGTTCGGCGCCAATCACGCGCCAGGCTGTTCTGTCGGCCATCAGGGCCCGCAGCAGCTTGTTGTTCAGTGCGTGCCCGGTGCGGTGGGCGATAAACCGCCCGTGCAAGGACGCCCCGGCAAGCGCCAGATCGCCAACGGCATCCAGCATTTTATGGCGGGCGAATTCGCGCGGCATGCGCAGCCCGCCGGGGTTCAGCACCCGGTCCTTGTCCACCACGACGGCGTTGTCGAGGCTGCCGCCCAGCGCGAGGCCGGCTTTTTGCAGTTGCTCGACTTCCTCGGCCATCGCGAAGGTGCGGGCGCGCGACAGTTCGTCGCGGAATGTGTTCGGGGTCAGGCGCAGCGCGCAGCCCTGGCGGCCGATAGCGGCGGCGGCGAAGTCGATGGTCAGCTCCATCTCCAGCACCGGCGGGTCGATGCGGGAGGCGCGGGGATAGGGGCGCAGTTCGGCGAAGGCCTCACTATCCGTCACGCGGATGGGGCGGAGGATCTCGATCATCACCCGCGGTGCGTCCTGCTCTTCGATGCCGGCGCAATCCAGCAGGAACAGGAACGGGGCGGCGGAGCCGTCCATGATGGGCACTTCCGGCCCATCGATCTCGATCAGGATGTTATCGATGCCGGCCCCGGCGAGGGCGGCCATCAGATGTTCAACAGTGCCGACGCGGGCGTCGCCGTTGGAAATGACGGTGCAGAGGCGGGTATCGGTGACCTGGTCGAAGCGAGCCGGGATGTCCTGCCCCAAATCAGTGCGGCGGAAGATCACGCCGTGGTTGATGGGGGCGGGTTTGAGCATCAGGCTGGTGCGGCGGCCTGAATGGACGCCGACACCGACGCAGCCAATGGCCGTTTTGACGGTGCGCTGGCTCAGGACATTGTCCTGGCTCAGTCCGGCCGCGTCAAACAGGATCGTGGGCAGGCCGTCCATTCCGGGTCTTCCAAGCCAGCATGCAGCGGGATCGCCCATGCGTCAGCCTGTTCTTACGACCCGGGGGTGGCGACTGGCGAGTCAATGATTATTGCCGAATGTTTCTGGCTAATGCGTTGATTTCACGTATTTTGCTGCGGTGCTTTTGGGCACTTGGGGGGCGGCGATGGCGGTGGCGGGGGCGCCCGCGCTACGACACCGTCATCCCCGGGCTTGTCCCGGGGACCAATCGCGGCAGTGGCGGAAACCCTGGTCCCCGGGACAAGCCCGGGGATGACGAGGGGGAGGGGGGAGACCGGCGGCCTCCCCCTGTTTTAACGCCTAGGGTGTATTCCCCTGGCGGCGGAGGAAGGTTGGGATATCCAGCATCGGCGCGGCCTCATCCGTGGGCTGCATCGGCTGCTGCGCCATTTGCGGCTGGAAGAAACGCGCGTCGTTGGGCACCGTCTCCTGCCGCAGGGCTTCCTGCCGCTGTGGCTGGGCCTCCCGTGCCGGCTGGGAGCGCCAGCCGAACAGCCCAGTCACCTTGGCGAACATGGTGCCGCCACCGTGCTGCGGCGGCGGGGGCGGCGGCGGGTTGGTCGAAACCCGCATCTCCGACGCCGCGGGCACCTGGTTCCGCACGGCGTTGGTGAACAGGCTCGACGCCTCCTGGTTGGCCGTGGTCGCCGCGAAGGTAGCGGCGGCGGGCGGCTTCGGCTGGAAGCGCGGCGGCTGCGACGGCTGCGTGAGCGGCGGTGCCACCACGGCCGGGCGCGTTTGCTCGGGTTGAGCGAGGGCGCGGGTATCGAGTTCCGGCTGTGCTTCCCGCAGCGGCGAGGTCGGCCGCATCTGCGGAATCGGGTTCTGCGAGGCTGCCACAGGCCCGGTATTGGACATCCCGCCCGGCACCGGGATCGGCTGCGGCGCCGGCTTGGGTCCGCCATTGACCGAGACCAGACGCGGCGCCTGCGGCTCGTCGCGGGCGCGATCGATGCCGGTGGCGACGACGGAGACGCGGATGCGCCCGTTCAGCGATTCCTCGATGGCGGAGCCGAAGATCACGTTGGCTTCTTCGTCGACTTCGCTGCGGATGCGGGTCACGGCCTCATCGACTTCGAACAGCGTCAGGTCTTCGCCGCCGGTGATGTTGATCAGCAGGCCCTTGGCGCCGCGCATGCTGGTGTCATCCAGCAGCGGGTTGTTGATCGCGGCCTCGGCGGCGCGGACAGCGCGGTTCTCGCCATCGGCCTCACCCGTGCCCATCATCGCCTTGCCCATCTCCGCCATCACGGCGCGGATATCGGCGAAGTCGAGGTTGATCAGGCCATTGGCCAGCATCAGGTCCGTCACGCCCCGAACCCCCATGTACAGCACCTGGTCGGCCATCTTGAAGGCCTCTTTCCAGGTGGTGCGCTCGGTTGCCATCCGGAACAGGTTCTGGTTCGGGATGACGATCAGGGTATCGACGTATTGCTGCAACTCTTCGATGCCGGCGTCAGCCGAGCGGCTGCGCTTGATGCCTTCGAAGCCGAACGGCTTGGTGACCACGCCGACGGTCAGAATGTTCCGCTCCCGCGCCATGCGCGCGATGACGGGCGCCGCGCCGGTGCCGGTGCCGCCGCCCATGCCGGCGGTGATGAACACCATGTGGGTGTTATCCAAATGGCGGTTCAGCTCATCCGCCGCCTCTTCCGCCGCGGCGCGCCCGACTTCCGGCTTGGCGCCGGCGCCGAGGCCCTGGGTGATGTGCGGCCCAAGCTGGATGCGCCGCGTCGCGCGGCTGTGCATCAGCTGCTGCGCGTCGGTGTTGGCGACGACGAACTCCACGCCCTGCAGGTTCGCGGCGATCATGTTGTCGACCGCGTTGGTGCCACCGCCGCCGACACCGATCACGGTGATCCGGGGCGAGAAGTCTGTGTGGTCGGGCGGTTGGATAATCAGGTCCAGGGTCATTGTTTCGCTCCCCCGTCGCAACGGGACCAAGTTCAGGTTGACTGGTTACGACACAGCGTCCGATTCGCCAGAGACGAACCGGGCGCTTCACACACGTTCGGTCAGAAAATTCACGAGCCGGCGCAGCAAGCCGGCCGGTTTCTCCTCTTCCATATCGACATCCTGGAAGCCGCGGCCTTCCCCGGCGGCCCAGGTCAGCAGGCCGGACGCCGTGGCGAAGGCGGGCGTCGCGGCGATTTCAGGCAGGCCCCGCAGCGTCGCCGGACGCCCCAGCCGCACCTTGCGGCCGAGAATCCGGGCCGCGAGATCGCGCACCCCGGCCAGCTGGCAGGCGCCGCCGGTCAGGACCACCTTGTTTCCCGCCGCGCGCGTCAGGCCGGCGCTGTCCAGGCGATCCCGCACGAATTCGAACGTCTCTTCGATACGCGGGCGGATGATGCTGACCACCTGGCTGCGCGGCACCCGCGCGAGCTGGTGATCTTCTTCCCCCACGATCGGGACCATGAGGATCTCTTTTTCGTCGTCGGGGCTGCGCTCGACATTGCCGTAGAGGGTCTTGAGCCGCTCCGCCGCCGCGAGGGTCGTTGACAGGCCGGCCGCCAAATCGGCGGTCACATGCAGCCCGCCAATCGGCAGTTGCGCGGTGTGCAGCAGCTGCCTGTCGGCGAAGACCGCCATGCCGGTGGTGCCGCCACCCATGTCGATGACCGTGGCCCCAAGCTCGCGCTCATCATCGGCCAGCACCGACAGCGCCGCGGCCATGGGGGAGGAGACGAGGTCCTCGATCTCCAGATCGCAGCGGCCAATGCAGGATTCGAGGCTGCGCAGCGCCATCTCGGCGGCATCGACGATATGCAGCCGCGCGTTCAGCGTGGTGCAGAACAGCCCGCGCGGGTCGGTCACCTGATCGGTCGCATCGACCGCGAAATTGAGCGGCAGGGTATGGATCGCGCGGCGTCCGGTGGCGGCGGTGCGGGCGCGGCCTTCGTTGATGACGCCGCGAATGTCCTTGTCCGCGACTTCCCGCCCGCCGACGGGCCAGAGCAGATTGGTGAGCCGGGATTCCGGCTGGCCGCAGGACAGGTTGACGGTGACCGAACGCAGGCGGGTATCGGCCATGTGCTCGGCCTTGCCGACACAGGCGCGGATGGCGCGTTCGGCCTCCACCACATCGACGATATTGCTGCCGCGCACGCCATGCGCCTGGGTCCAGCCGAAACCGAGGATGCGGGGCGTGCCGTCGCTTTCGACCCGGCCGATGAGGCAGGCGATCTTGGTGGTGCCGATGTCGAGCACGCCGAACGGGCCGCTGCGGAATATGCGCGGGCGGTCGTGTGGCTCGGGTTCCCCGGGGGGCAGCGGTAACAGGCGGCCTGACATGGCGTTCATCCTCCGTCGCTCCTCAGGTTGGTTTCTTCGCGACGGCTTGCGTCACGGCCGGCGGGGTTCCGGGCGGCCGGGGCGGCACGGGCGTCGTTTCGGTCGCTGCGTCCTGGCGTGGTTTCAGCACCAGCCGATCACCGAGGCGCATGTCGATTGTGGCCAGGGGGCGGTCGAGGACGGCGAAGTCGGTCTGCAACTGCATCAGCCGCTCCAGCGCCGCGGCCTCATGCCCTTCCGGCAGCAGAACATCGGTGCCGCTTTTCAGATGCAGGTTCCAGCGCCGCTCGCCGATACGGACGGAAGCCTCCACCCGCCCGGTCAGGGTCGGGTATTTGTCGAGCTCCGTCAGCAGCGCGGCCGCGGCCACCGGCGCGCCGGCCCCCACCACCACCGGCAACCTGTCCCGAAAGGCGCTGAAGTTCTGATCGGCAACGACCTTGCCGGCACGGTCAATCAAATAGGGCTTTTTCTGGTTCTGCCAGATGGCGAAGGGGCGGCGTTCGCGCATCACGACCACGATGGACCCGGGCAGGCGGCGTTCCACCGTTGCCTGCTCCACCCAGGGCAAGGTCTCAATACGGGCGCGGGCCTGCTCGACCGAGAATCCCAGGATCGGGTCGCCCTTGCTGACGCCCAGCGCCGCGTTCAGCAGCGGTTCGGGCGTGTTCTGCCGGCCGGTGAATTCGATCCTGGTGACGGTCAGGCCGGTGAAGCCGGTGGCGCTGCCAACACGCTCCCGCAGGCTGGCCACCGTGCTGCCAGGGGTGACGGTCCGGGCGGCGATCACGGCGGAGACGACGACGAACACAGCGAGCAGCGCCCAGCTCACCCGCGGCGCCCATTTCTTCGCCTTGCGGATCATCATCTCCCGCTTGGTCATCCGGTCCTTGACCGAATTGCTCTGCACCGAACGGGGGGAGGACATGGGAGCGCGGCTCATGGCGTTAAACCCGGCATGCGGCGTTTTCCACCATCCAGGCGCAGAGCTGGGGGAAGCTCATGCCAAGATGCGCGGCCTGCTCGGGCAGGAGGGAGGTGGGTGTGAGACCGGGCTGGGTGTTGATTTCCAGCAGCACGAGGCGGCCGGGTTCGCCCTTGGTGTCGTCGTAGCG
>CAIUPC010000839.1 GCA_903900905.1 uncultured Acetobacteraceae bacterium | reverse complement strand
GGTTTCCGGGGAGAATCATCCCCGGGCTTGCCTGGCCACCATGTGCGGTTTTCCAGCCTGGCCGGGCCGGCACCTGCCTCCGCCGAAGGGGGGTGAGTCAATATGGAACCGCAAATGAACGCAAATGAACGCAAATGGGTCCGGGGGGCGGCGCGATTGTGCGGAGGCGGGGAATCCACTAACCCGGGGGCACACTCTTCGCCCTCGGAAGGATCGAGCGTTCATGTTCTACGAACCCAAAAGCGGCCACGGGCTGCCCCATGATCCGTTCAAGGCGATCATCGCGCCGCGGCCGATTGGCTGGATTTCTACCGTGGATGCCGAGGGGCGGGCGAACCTCGCGCCCTATAGTTTCTTCAATGCCGTGCATTCGAACCCGCCGATGCTGATGTTCACCAGCGAGTCGATGAAGCACAGCGCCGCCAATGCGATCGCGACCGGGGAATTCGTGTTCAACCTCGCGACACGGCCGTTGTTCGATGCGATGAATATTTCCTCCGGCGATCAGGCGGTGGGGGAGAGCGAATTCGCCGCCGCCGGGCTGGAAGCCGCGCCGTCGCGGCTGGTGAAGGCGCCGCGGGTGGCGGCGTCTCCGGCGTCTTTGGAGTGCCGGGTGGTTAGCACGTCGCAGTTGCGGGATGTGGATGGCAAGCTGCTGCAAGGGTGGATCATTATCGGCCAGGTCGTGGGGGTGCATATCGACGAGGCTTATCTGGTGGATGGGCGCTTTGATACGGCTGGGGCGCAGCCTTTGGCGCGGTGTGGGTATCGGGATTATGCGACGGTGACGGAGTTGTTTGAGGCGATGCGGCCGACTGATGGGGGGAGTTATACGGCGGGGCAGCCGGATCGGTGATCCTGGAGTCAGGGTGAGTTGATCGTCCGGGAACGACTGGTGCCTTGCGATACCCGCCTGTCAGGGGCGTGAGGTCGGTTTTGGTGTGATGCGGGGACTCTCGGCCGATGCCCAGGCTGGGCCTTTGAGCCGAATACTGAGCCGGCCTTTCTCTGAATTGGGATGGTTGTCGTATTGGTGCAGGATGAGGTCGGTCATGAGTAGGGCCTTATTCGCAATGATGCTCGATGGCAGGCCTCGTATATGCGGCGAGAGCCTGGCCTTAAACTGGGCGCTTCCGGACATCGTCATCCGCGGTAAGACGCGGGCCGGCAGTAACGGAACCGAAAATTCGATGCAGACCGGCGACGGGACGCAAATCGATGAAATCGACCTTTCGGGCCTCGCATGTGCCTGCGCAAGTGTGTAGAAGTTGGGCAATGGACATAGATGCACAGACTAGGCTGCGATCGCTGCTCTCGGTGGGATTTTCCCGATATCGGGGCTTTGTCGACGAACAGCGCCTCGAACTGAAGCCCATCACACTGCTCTTTGGTCATAACAGCGTCGGTAAAAGTGCAGCGCTTCGGGTTCTTCCTATATTGGCCGCTGCGGCGGCGGACAGGCGTTCCTCGGCAACCGTCGTCCTTGATTACACTGCTCCGGCGCTTCGCGGAGCCACTTTTAAAGACCTAATAAGCGATGGACAAATAGCAGCGGGCCTCCGCTTCATTTTAGGCTGGTCGGGGGTGCAATATGACGTGACGCTTCGGAACCTCGGCGATGAGGGCGAGG
>CAIUPC010000838.1 GCA_903900905.1 uncultured Acetobacteraceae bacterium | reverse complement strand
GTTGTACCGGGCACGGTTTTCGGCAGTCCACATGAGGCACCTCGCAAGTCAGTGCCACCTATCGATTCAGATATTTTCAACTGCCGCAAGGCCCCTGGGCTAACCGATTCAAAGGATTCAGGAACTTCAGGGACGGACACTGAGACCGGGGGATCATGACAGGGCCGATGCTTGTGGCAAGTGCGTAAGCATGGGCGGGCCGAAGGCCGGGTCTGCCTTGCCATCGGAACCGGTTTGCTCCGACAGTGGCGGGACCAATCAAACGCCAGGAAACGGCCATGCTCCCAACCCCCGCCTTCCATCATCTGCATCTGAACGCCGCCGATCCGGACGCGGCCATCGGGTTCTATACGCGTCAGTTCCCGAGCACCTCCGCGGGAATCTGGGGCGGGCACAAGGCATTGTTATCACCCAACAACGTCATGATCCTGTTCACGCAGGTCGACACCCCGCCGGCGATGACCCCACCCAGCGCGATCTGGCATTTTGGCTGGCATGTGACGGATGTGCGCGGCGCCATCGCGCGGTTTCAGGCGGCGCCGGAGGTGACGCTGCGGCCTTTGTACACCACCGAAGCCGGGGGCTCCGTCCTGATCAACAGCGACACCTGGCCGGCCCCGAAAGGCGCCGCCCCCGGCTTGACCCGGGCCCAGATCGCCCAGGCCATCGCCGAGAACCGCCAGCCCGCCGGTGGCGGCGGCTTCGCCTATATGGACGGGCCAGAGGGCGCGCTGGTCGAATATGTCGGCGATTACCCGGCGGAACGGTTCGACCACGTGCATTTGTGGCAGGAGGACCCCTTCGCCGCCTTGGATTGGTACCAGACCCATCTGAACGCCCCGGTCCGCCCGGGCTTCACCATGCCCACGGCCGAAGAACGCGCGGCCGGGCGCGGCGCCGAACGCTCCTGGCCGTCTTTGACGCAGGCGGGCATGTTCCGCGATCCCCGCGCCGGGGTGGTGTTCGGGGACATCGTCCTCACCTGGTACGCCAATCAGTGGGAGCAGCCGCTGGTTTCCTCCCGCGGCCAATTGCAGGATCATATCGCCTTCGCAGTCACCGATCTGGATGCCTGGATCAGCAAGCTGCGGGGCGAGGGCGTAACGTTCCTGGAGGATGTCTACCGCCTCGGCGACACAAGGGCGGTGATGATCGAGGGGCCAAGCAAAGAGGCTTTGGAGCTGGTGGAGGTGCGGTAGGCGCCTCACCGCCCCGGCAAGGATTGCGTCGTCACGCCGGCCATTCCGGCTGCGAGTTCGACGATATGATCGTGGTGCGTGAACAAAATGACCTGCGTGCTCCGGCCAAGCGCGACCAGCAGCCGTAGCGCGGCGGCGGCGCGCCGATCATCGAAATGAACCAGCAGGTCGTCGGCGATGAAAGGCAGCGGCTCCGCCCGCTCGATATGCGCCTGAATGGAGGCGATCCGCAGCGCCAGATAGAGCTGGTCGCGGGTGCCTTCGCTGAGGCCCTCGACCGGGCAATCACCGCCTTCTTTCGGCACCGCTTGCAGCACCGTCCTGCCGGCCTGATCCTCATCCAAAACGAGACGCAGGTAGCGGCCCTCGGTCAGCTGCTGGAAGCAGGCGCCGGCGGCGCGCAGCAGCGGGCCTTGCTGCTCCACCCGGAAGCGGTCGATGCCGGCTTTCAGCAGCGTCCGCGCGACATGGACCCTGGCATAGCGTTCCGCCGCGGCTTTGGCCTCGGTCAGCGCGGTTTCAGC
>CAIUPC010000837.1 GCA_903900905.1 uncultured Acetobacteraceae bacterium | reverse complement strand
TGCATTGGTTGACCACCGAGGCCATGATCGAGATGCGAGCCGGCATCATCAATGCCTCTCTGGAGGCCGACGGCATCGACCTGAATCTGTGGAGCCAATTTGACAGGGCGGCGGAGCTGATGCTGGTCGTCGCCGCATCCGGCAATAAGGGGAAAACCCCAACTCTTCCTGGCGGCATGGCGACGGTTCTGTCGGTGGGCGCGACGGATCGGGGCGGCAATATCTGTGACTTCACCAGCCGCGGCGACGTCGCCCAGCCCGGCGGTTCCACCGTCTACAAACCTGACGTCTACGCGCCCGGGAAGGATATCATCAGTGCCCGCGCCAACAGGAATGACTATACGGTAGACTCAGGCACCTCCATGGCGGCGCCGATCATCGCAGGTGTTGCGGCTTTGACTATCGCGCGGGACCCTTGGCTTGCCGACGACCCGGGGGCGCTCCACGCCGCCCTCAAGGGCCGGTTCGGCACAGCTTCCAAAGGCGCCTGAGCCACGCCAAACTGATAGCGCCCGGACGCCGAGTATCCTCGGTGTCCGGGCGCTATGCTGTTTCCGGGCTATCGCAAAAAAAATCGGCGTCGGACCCGCGAAACCCGTTCACTCGAATCGCATGCATGATTCATGGTACGCTTATCGTTGGATTCGGGATCTCAGATTTCAATGGCCTTCCGGGTCCCATCTTGGTCAGTGTTGGTGTTTTGTTCCTTGACATTTCGCCCAAAAGTGCGAACATTTCAATTTGCTCAGAATGCCTGATCCGAGGAAAATGCACATGCAGGTTCTTTCGCATACTGAGAGCGAACTCTCGGTCAAAATCCTCGAATGGCCAACCCCGGCAGAGTGGTCCAGCTTCCCACCCGGCCTGACCTTGGGAGATAAAGTCCGCTGGCGAACGGAATTGGCCCAAAAATTGAAGGCACCTCTTTTAGCCCTTCTCAGAAACATACCCGAGGTCACGATTTCCAACGAGCTCAACGCGACCACGCAAGCCATCGTCGTTGCACCGCTCTGCCGCTGGCAAAAAATCCTGCGCGACAACGGTCCTGACATGCTGGCTGCCGGCGTTACGCTGCACGACAACGACATTGTGACCAGCCCCCATGCCACGATGAGATCAGTGTCCATCAAGGACACCCACTTCACAGGCCGATGAGCCTTTAGCAACACTCCCATGCCAGACCTCCATACAGACCTCGTCATCGTTGGAGCCGGGGCCGCCGGCCTCGCCGCCGCTCTGACCGCGGCCGATAAGGGCGCCACGGTCATGCTGCTGGAGAAAACCGCCGAACCCGGCGGCTCCTCCCGCATCTGCGGCGGGCTGCTGGCGTTCGCCGGCACCGACATCCAGCACCGCGCTGGAATCGCGGATTCCAACGACCTGCTGTATCGCGACCTGATGGAGGTCGGGCAGGGCGCCAACGATCCCAAACTGGTCCGCACCTACGTCAACAACCAGCTCGACACCTATCACTGGATGCTGGCCCAGGGCGTGCCATTCGGGCCGCGGCCGGACGCGTCTTCCGGCCAGTCGGTGCCGCGCTGCCATGTCATCGACCCCGATGCGATGATCCAGACGCTGTTCCGCCTCGCCCGGGCGCATGCGAACATCATCATCGCCACCAAAGCGCAGGCGCTGCGGCTGATCCGGACGGATAGCCGCGTGACCGCGATCCGCGTGGCTCAGGACGGGCAGGAATTCGAAATCGGCGTCAACAAGGGCGTGATCCTCACCGCCGGTGGTTTCACCCGCAACGCTGAGCTGGTGCGCACATTCGCCCCGCAACAGGCCAAATCCTGGGTAACCGGCGGCGAAGGCAATACCGGCGACGGCTTTCTGATGGCCTGGCAGCTCGGCGCCGGGATCGGTGATGTCGCCTATATCCAGGGCACTTTCGGCAAGCATCCGACCAATCATTCGAACCGGCACAGTCTGCTGGCGGTCTATAAGGGGGCGATCGCGGTCAACCTGCAGGCCAGGCGGTTCGTCGATGAGTCCCTGTCCTACAAGCTGCTCGGCACGGCCTCCCTGGCGCAGCCGGGTGAGCATACCTGGCAGATTTTCGATCAGCCGATTTATGACGCGCATGAAGAAGACGTCTCGATCTTCGACGTCCGCCACCGCCATCGCGACGGCATGGTGATCGAGGCGGCGACGCTGGATGAGCTGGCGGAAAAGACCGGGCTGGACGCCGCCACCCTGAAAGACACGGTTGCCCGCTATAACGGGTATGTCGCGGCTGGCACCGATCCGGAGTTCGGGCGCCGGCACCTCGTGCATAATCATGGCGCCTTGCAGCCGATTGCCACCGCGCCCTTCTATGCGCATGCCTCGACGGCGGCCTTGTATGGGACCTATTGCGGCCTGACGGTCGCACCGACCATGCAGGTGCTGGACGTGTTCAAAGAACCGATCGACGGGCTTTGGGCTGCCGGCGAAATCGTGTCGGGCCTGCATGGCGCCGCTTATATGACGGGCTCGGGCCTCGGCAAGGCGCTGATTTTCGGCCGCGTCGCGGGGCGGGCGGCGGCGCGGTAGCGCGCGGGCTTCCGGCGCATTCGCCTTAACCTCCGACCAAAGGCCGCCGCATGAGCCCGTTGGACTCGCTGACCCCAGCCGAACGCGCCCGCCAACTCGCCAATCCCGACGGCGCGATCGGCCTCGCTATCGCCGCATACCTGAACGACAACAACAAGACCGGGAATGCGGCCACGGTGGCGCTGCTCGCCATCCAACCGGGGAACGCGGTGCTTGAGATCGGGTTCGGCAACGGCCGCACCGCGGCTGAGGTTCTCCGTCAGGCCGACGGTGTTCGCTACACGGGCATCGATCACTCCGCCACGATGGTCGCCGAGGCCAGCCGCTTCAATGCCGATATGGCGGATCGGGCCAGCTTCCATCTGGCCGCCGCGGACCGGATGCCTTTCACGGGTGCCAGTTTCGATCGGGTGTTTTCCATCGGCGTAATCCACTTCTGGACCGATCCCGTCGCCTCGTTGAAAGAGGTGCGGCGCGTGATGCGCCCGGGTGCGACGATGATCATGGGCTGCCTGTCCCCGCGTGGCGCGTCCGGCATCCACCAGCCGGCGTTCGGGTTCCATCTGCGCGATCCCGAAACCTGGGAAGCGCTGACCCGCGCCGCGGGTTTCACCCAGGCACGAGCGGAGGAGCGGCCCATTGACCACACCGCGCCCGATGGCAGCCTGTCCAGACGCTATCTGATCCGTCTGACCGGTTCGGCCTGACCGCTTTCATGTCCGGTTGATGACAGGCCCAGCAACCTGCGTTAACACCGCCCATTCCGCCGCCTTTGGGAGTCGAATGGGTCGCATGGCAACGCAATTTCTAAACGTGACGTGGGACGCCTTTCATCGCGACGCGCAGATCCTGGCCAGCCGGCAGGCGCTGTACGGCCCTTATCGCGGCATTGTTGCCATCAGCCGGGGCGGCCTGGTGCCGGCGGCGATCCTGGCCCGCAGCCTGAACATCCGCTTCGTCGAAACCGTCTCGGTCGTCACCTACGACCAGCACGGCGAAGGCAAGGAAGACGCAATCGGCGAACCCATCGTGACCAAGCCGGCCGCGGCGGCAGGGGACGGGGACGGGTTTTTGATCGTCGATGACCTCGTGGACACCGGCACCACCGCGCGGGTGGTGCGCGCGATGCTGCCCAAGGCCCGCTTTGTCTGTGTTTACGCCAAGCCCGCGGGGCGGGGCCTGGCGGATGACGTGGTGTCGGAGGTCACGCAGGACACCTGGATCGTCCTGCCGTGGGAAAAAACCTGACCGGTTCGGACGATTGCCGGGAATGAATCGCCAGATGGGCCGTCTTCAGGCTGCAGCAGGGGATGACAGCTTTGGCAGATGACCTCCGGCAGGTGTTGACCGGCCTTCTTCCGCGCATGCGGCGTTTCGGCCTGGCTTTGACCGGTTCGGCCGCTGACACGGATGATCTGGTGCAGAACGCGTGTGAACGGGTGCTGCGGCATCGTGACCAACTGAACGAAGTGACCCGTCTGGATGCCTGGCTCTACGGGGTGATGCGTAACTTGTGGATCGACGAGACACGGCACCGCAAGGTCCGCCGGCATGACCAGATCGAGGCCGCGGCCGATATTGTCGGTGAAGATGGGCAAGCCACGGTCGATGGGCGCATCGCCCTGGCCGCCGTGCGCCGCGCGATGAACGACATGCCGCCGGAACAACGGACCATCCTGATGTTGGTCTGTGTCGATGGGCTTAGCTACAAGGACGCCGCCGAAGTCCTCGGTGTCCCAATAGGGACGGTCATGAGCCGCCTGTCCCGTGCCCGGCTGGATCTGCATGAGCGCCTGTCGCACCGTCCGGCCAGCGCCACTGTTACCCCTTTTCCCTTGCGAGCCGGCGGTATGCGCCCCGGCCGCGACAGCGGAAGGTCGTCCTGAGATGTTAGAACTCGATGATATGGATGCCCTGCTCGTCGCCTATGCCGATGGGGAACTCGACGCCACGACCATGACGGCGGTCGAGGCCTATATCGCGGTGACGCCGGCCGCCGAACGCACGCTGGCGATCCATCGGGAAACCGCATCGCTGCTACGGGCCGCTTTCGCGGAAACATTGTTCGTGAAGCCGGATATCCAGGTGCCGCAACCGCGTCGCCGGCGTGCGACCACCCATTATGGCTGGGCGGTCGCGGCGTCCTTGCTGCTCGGCGTGATGGGCTATGGTGCCGGTGCGACCTGGCCGGACCTGCTCCACTCCGAACACGACCGTATGCTAAGTGAGATCGCCGAATACCACAGTGTCTTCTCGCGGGAGACGACACATCTCGTCGAGATCCCGGCCGCGCAGACTGATACCCTCAAGGCATGGCTGGGTGAGCGGGTGAGCAGCCCGTTGGTCATCCCCGACTTCCGGGAGGCCGGTCTCAGTTTCGCGGGTGGGCGGATGGTTGTGATCGACGGTGCCCCGGTGGCGGAGTTGATGTTCACGCGTGCCTCCGGCCGACCGCTGGCGTTTTGTGTGGTGGCGCGCGCGGGCAAGCCGAGCGGCATCGCGGTGGCGCAGCGGGGCGACATCACGCTCGCGAGCTGGGGTGACGGTGCGCACGCCTATGTCATCGTGGGAGAGGCGGAGGCGAAAACGCTACGCGACCTGGCGACGATCGCACAGCGCCAAATCTAAAGCAGGATGACCGGAGGTGGACTCACCGAAGGTCTGATACCAACGGCCTTAAACAGTGACCGATCATTCTCTGTTTAAGCCGTCATTGCCCGGCTTGTCCCTGCCGGATTCACAGATCGCGGAAACGAAAATTTGGCAGGTGGGGACAACGGTATTTTCTCCTCGTCATGGCCCGGCTTGTCCGGGCCACCTCCACCGCACCGTGCCGCGATAGGTGGCCCGGACAAGCCGGGCCATGACGATATAGAGCACGACAAACGAAATTCGTTTCCGCGATCTGTGAATCCGGCAGGGACAAGCCGGGCAATGACGGCTTAAACAGAGAATGATTGGTCACTGTTTAAAGCCGTTGGTATC
>CAIUPC010000836.1 GCA_903900905.1 uncultured Acetobacteraceae bacterium | reverse complement strand
CCGAACCGCTCTCACTGATCGTCCCGCCGGTCGCGATCAGGGACACCGTCCCGGAACCGCCATCCGTCACCAGCCCAGAGATCGCAACCGAGGAACCCTTCAGCGCAACCGCCGTAGCACTCACAGTGCCCGCAACCGTCAGCAGCGCCGTATCGGTGATCGAGGCCGAAGTGCCGCCGCTCACGACCCCGCTGACCATCAGCGCTGCACCGTCATTCAACGTGAACCCAGCCGCCGAGAACGTGCCCAGAGTCGCGATCGTGTTCGAACCCGTCAGGCTGGTAGCCCCGGTCGAACTGCCGGACAAAGTCCCGGCGACAACCGAACCGCTCTCACTGATCGTCCCGCCGGTCGCGATCAGGGACACCGTCCCGGAACCGCCATCCGTCACCAGCCCAGAGATCGCAACCGAGGAACCCTTCAGCGCAATCGCCGCCGCACTCACCGTGCCCGACACCGTTAACAATGCGCTATCGGTAACAGAAGCGCTGTTCGCAGGCGCCAACACCCCGTTAATTGTGAGGGAAACATCGTCGGCCAAGGTGAAATCGACCGCGACGACGGACCCTATCGCGGCGATCGTGTTGGATTTATCAAGTATCCAGGTTTTCGCATTGCCTGTTATTGTGCCGACCAGTAGGGGGCCACTGGACTGCGAGATCGTGCCTGACGGTGCGAACAAAGCCAGCGTTGCGGCGATCGTGCCAGCGCTGTTGAAGTCCGCTGTACCGACCTGGATGATCCCAGAGGCGGTGGATACAACCGTTCCACCATTCGTGGCATCAGAATAATGCCCAACCGCTACCGTACCGCTCCCGGTGCGAACAGCAGCAATCAGATCAGAGCTGACAGATAATGTGCCGGACGAGGGTACCGCGACTCCGCCCAATGCTATCTGCGAAGAATGGTAGGGCGCGATCTCAAACAATCCGCCTGATACGATCTGAAGCGACGAACCGGCAAGTACCGAAACATTGTCCGCGACCAACGCTATCGATGCGACCGTGCCGGTTGCCGCGCTTGCCTGCAGGGTCGCCGTCAACCCTCCATTCCCGATACCAATTGTGCCGCCAGAGAGGCGGTTCTGAATGAAAATATGCTGCCCGGTCAAAACACCCGACAGTTTCATACTGGTGTAGTCGGTCTGATAGGCGGGGGGCGCCAGACCCGCGGTGTTGCTGATCAGCACGATATCGCCTAATGGCGCCTTGATGCCGGCCACCGCGCCGAACTGGTTTGAGGGATTGTCGAGAATGACGCCCCCAGTACCGCTATTCGTAACAACAATCGTGCCGGCATTGATCGACGCGCCGCTATTCGCCTGGGTCAAGGCGCCGCCCGTTCTGATCGTCACGGTCGAGCCGGCAGTGCTAACATTACCAAGCGAAACACTCAGCGGGCCCTGCAACACCAGGGAAGTTGAGTCGGTTATCGACACATTACCGCTGGCGACAGCGAAAGTGCCCAAAGCCGCGAACGTATTGCTCCCGGTCAGAGTGGCGCCCGCGGCGATCGTCGTGGCCGACACCGTTCCCGCGACGATGGAGCCGGCACTTTCATTTACAAAGCCGGTCAGGCTGGCGGTAGGGGTATGGAACGATATCGATCCATTTGTGCCGGCGTTAAGCAGACCGGTGATGGTGATATCATCCCCGCCCAGGCCAATAACCGGCGCGGAGACGGCGCCCGACACCACGAGATGTCCAGCAACCGCGGTGGGGTTGATCGCCGCGCTCACGCTTGCGTTCAACAGTCCGGCGACGCTCAATGTGCCCGAGGGCGGCTGATCGTTCAGCGCGAAGGCCGTCGCCGTTATGTCACCGATCGTATCGATCGTATTGGCGACGGTCGTGTTGGTCAGGCTCCAGGTCCCGCTGTTGCCGGTCAGCGTCCCTATATGGGTCAAAGCACCATTGGGCCCCGCCGTGACCGACGCGCCCTGCAGATCCAGCGTCGCAGCACTGCCGCCTCCGGTCGAAAGATCGAAGTTGCCGTCAACCTTGATCGCCCCGGCGGTCACGGTTGCCGCACCACTGCCCGGCATTGTCACCGCACCGATCCGCACGATCCCCGCAATGATTGAACCCTTGCTCCCGAGATCGGCCAGAGACAAGCCGGCCACCGCCGTGCCCAGCGTCACGGGGCCCGAAGCAGTCAGGGGCGCAAGTTCGAACAGACCGCCGGCACCGGCATTGATCTGGCCCGTGCCGCCACCACCCAGATTAGACAAGGAATCGGTGCGTAATCCAACCCTTCCGCCTGAGGCCGCATCGACCTCACCGGCGGTACCGAAGGTAATCGTGGGCGACTGGATAAACACATTCCCCGCCGCAGCCGCGGCCGTTCCCGCGACCGTCAACGCCGCCGCGTCGGTGAGGTAGAAGCCGTGGTTCGCGCCGGCCACCTTGAAATTGCCCAGGACACCGATTGTATTGGTGGAGGACATAAGGGACGCATCACCGCCCACCGTTCCGCTGCTGATCAGCGTGCCCGCGTTGATGGTCCCGCCCGACGATTCCGCGATGCCACCGGTGCTCGTCGAAATGTCGAGTGGGCCGGACGCCGTCAGAACGGCCGCCGAACCAATATTCAATGATTGTGCGGACAAGGTCGCCGATGCGCCCGCCGCGGAGCCGAGAATACCGATCGTACCGGCCGCCGCGGTCAGTATCAGGTTCGCGCTGGCATTGATCAGCGCCCCGCTGTTCACATCGATCGCTGGTGCCGAAAGGACCACATTCGCCGCGCTGACAGTTCCATTAACCGCCAGGCTGGCGGCATTCATGAATCTGAAGTCGCCTGATGAAACCGCGAATGTTCCGAGCGAGCCAATTGTATTCGTGTTCAAAAACAGATTAACCGAGCCGCCGGCACCACTCGCGCTCCGCAACTCAGAGGCAATGATCGTCGCACCGGATGTTTCGGTAATACCACCCGCCCCGGAAGACAACGACAGGAACGTGCCGGCATTGACCAGCGCCGCGGCGCCAAAGCCGATCGTTCCGGAGTTCAGGCTTATATTGGACGTGGCGGACAAGGTATCGGCCACGGTCAGCAGCCCGGAACTATTCAGGGTAAAGGCGCCCGCTTTCGCGGTGACGGAACCGAGCGTGGCGATCGTATTGGCATTGCCCAGCGCAAAGGCCGCCGCCTGGCCGGCCAGAGTGCCCACCGACAACAAGCCAGCGCCACTCGTGGCGACGGTGCCGGATGCATAAAGGTTCAAGGACTGCCCAGAGGTCAGGGCGAAGGTCCCGGCGATGCCGATTGAACCGGCATTGACGGTGGGGGCGGACGATCCCGGCAATGTCACCGCACCCACAGCGACCGTGCTCACGCCGGACAGGCCCGTCGCGGTGGTCAATGCCAGGCCAGATGTGCCGCCGAGGGTCACAGCCACACCCGAGGTATTTGGCGCGATTTCAAACCTGCTGGCAGCGACGACGCCCGGCGCTGTGAGCGTTCCCAGCCCTGCCAGGGCGTCCGTCAATACCCCAACCGTACCCGATGCAGCCAGGGTGCCGGATGGGCCGAACGTCACCCCTCCGGAATGGCTGTCCTGAATGAACAGATTGCCGCTGGCGACTCCGACTTTGCCGGCGATGGTCAAAGCAACGCTGTCGGTCAGGCTGAAATCGTGTTTGGACCCGGTGACGCTGAACGCCCCGAGATTGGTGATGGCATTCGCGGTACCGGCCAGCGTGACGCTGCCGGCGACATTGCCTCCGCTGGACAAGGTCGACGCCGTCAACACGGCGCCGGTGCCCTGGGTTATGCCGCCGGCGGTGGTGCTGAGGTCGACAGTCGCGGCCTTGACCGTGCCGGACAAAGTCAGCCCCGCGCTATTAGCGGCAAGCAACGTCGCGCCGGCCGTGAAGCCGGCGATCGTGCCGATTTGATTAAGGGTGGAACCGAAAAGCGCATCGCCGGCCACCGAACCGCTGCTGGTCAGGCGGGCCGCGACCAGAGTGCCGGTCGATTGCTGCGTGATGCCATTCGTTACGGTTGATAGATCGATCGTCCCGGTGCTTCCGGCGCTGACAAGGCCCGCCAATTGCACCGCTCCGGCGTTGACGACCGCAAGCGTGCCAACCGCCGTCAGCGCCGAGATCGTGCCGATGGCGTTCTTGGTCCCCAACAGCGAAACCGCGCCCTGGATCGAACCCGAGCTGGTCAAAACACCCGCCGTCAGCGTGCCGGACGCAGCCTGCGACAGGCCGGCCGCCGTACCGAGCGTGGTGATATCGACCGTCCCGCTGTTGCCCGCGCTGACGACGCTGGCCAGCTTCAACGCGCCGGCATTGACCACCGCCAGTGTGTCCAGCGCGGTCAGCGCCGAGATCGTGCCGATGGCGTTCTTGG
>CAIUPC010000835.1 GCA_903900905.1 uncultured Acetobacteraceae bacterium | reverse complement strand
CGTCGTAATCGTCGCGCAACCAGTCGAGGAAAGGCTTCTTCCCTTCTCCCTCACGCTGATAACGGAGAAAAAACGCATCCAGAATGCCGGTCTTGGCCTGCTTGATATGCCCGAACCGCAGCGACAGCTGCCGCAATGCGGCCGCGGCCGTGCCGCCCTCAAACAGCACGAACAGCCCCGCCGCGAGCCCGGCGCGATCAGCGCCCGATTTGCAATGGATCAGGCCGGGACCACGCATCGAGCGAAAAATATCAAACAGCCGGTAGATCCGGTCCTTATGCGGCGCGCCCCGGCTCTCCAGCGAGATGTCATGGAAATCCATCCCCAGCCGCAGCGCCGCATCGCGCGACAAGGCGTAGGATCCGCTCTGCGTCGCGCCGCGCAGGTTGATCACCGTCGTCACCCCATGCCGCCGCTGCGCCCGCGCCAGGCGTTGCGGCGTCGGGTGGTTGCAGCGGTACAGGCGGCCGGGCGAGACGGCGGCCCAATTGTCCCAGACCAGCCGCAGCACGGCATGATCGATGAACAAAGAGTCCACCCAGGCCAAAGCCCGGCCACCGGGCGTGGCGACATCGCCGCGAAAAATGGAGTTCATGATGGGGTGCGGGACAGACCGAAGCTGCGGAGGCCCCTGTTATGCCTTCGCCGCGACGGCCAACGCAACCTGCCCCGCCAAATCCGCCCGCCCCTCGGCCGCCAGCCCCGCGATGATCCCCGCATGATCGGCCTTTGGGCGGTTCTGGCTCATCTTCACCTTGCCCTCCAACCGGGCGATCGGGATGCTCACACCCACGATCGCGCGCAGCATGCCCTGCACGAAATCGGCCGGAGCGTCAGACACGGCCCAGGGCTGGGCGCGGGGCGTCTCATACTGATCCGTCAGCCGCGTCACCACATCCAGCAAGCGGTCCGCGTCGTCGAAGAATTCCAGCGGCCCGTAGGCGTGGATGGCGATGTAGTTCCAGGTCGGGACGACCTTCCCGGTCTCGCGCTTGGTCGCGTAGAGGGAGGGGCTGATATAGCCCTCCGTCCCATGGAACACGACCATCGCCTGCACGGCGGGATCCGTTTTGGCGACCTGAGTATTCGCCCGGGCCAGATGCCCCACCAGCGTGCCCTTCGGGCCGGCGGCGGGATCGAGCAACAGCGGCAGATGGCTCGCGATCAACCCGTCCGCGGTCATCGTCACAAGCGTCGCCAGCCCCCCGCGCCGGATGGCATCGTGCAGGACGTCCAGGCGATCTTCGTTGAAGGCGGGGGGGATGTACATGACGGACTCCAGGTTTGCTCAAGCAATCTGTCCGTCATGCCCCGCGTCACAGGGGTAACGCATATAGCGGATGACCGCCAAACACCGTCATCCCCGGGCTTGTCCCGGGGACCAGGGTTGCCGCCAGTGCCGCGATTGGTCCCCAGGGACAAGCCCGAAGATGACGGGGGTGGACAAGCCTGGGGGTGACGGGAGAATACAGGCACGGGACTGACGCAAGAGGGAGCGCGACGGACAACATCGCACGCCGCACCGTCAGCCAAATCGGCCCCAACAAACAGGGCCTATCCGGCCCTGCTCGCCCAGACCAATCAGGCCGCCGCGCGGAGCGCCGCCGCCTTCACATCCTCACCCACGCCCGCTTCAAACCCGGCAAAGTTCTTCTCGAACCGGGCCAGCAGGTCGCGCGCCGTCTGGTCATAGGCCGCTTTGTCGGCCCAGGACTGGCGGGGATCGAGCACCTCGTCCGGGATACCCGGCACGCTTTGCGGGATCGACAGGCCGAAGAACGGCTCGGTGCGGAATTCAACCTTCGCCAGGCTGCCATCCAGCGCCGCGCTGATCAGCGCGCGGGTGTGGCGGATGCTCATGCGCTTGCCGACACCATATTTGCCGCCGCTCCAGCCGGTGTTGACCAGCCAGCAGTCGGAGCCATAGCGCGCGATCAGGTCGGACAGCATCTGGCCATAGACTTCCGGGCGGCGCGGCAGGAAGGGGGCGCCGAAGCAGGTGCTGAAGGTGGCGACGGGTTCGTTGCCCAGGCCCTTTTCGGTGCCGGCGACCAGCGCCGTGTAGCCGGACAGGAAGTGGTACATCGCCTGCGCCGAGGACAGCTTGGAAATCGGCGGCAGCACGCCGAACGCGTCGCAGGTCAGCATGATCACATTGTTCGGCTGCCCGCCGCGGCCGGACAGGTCCACCCGGGGGATGAACTCAACCGGGTAGCAGGACCGCGTGTTCTCGGTCAGCGAACCGTCATCGAGGTCGATATGGCCATGCGCGTCGGCCACCACGTTTTCCAGCACGGTGCCGAAGCGGTTGGACGCGGCGTAAATGTCGGGTTCGGCTTCTCGCGAAAGATTGATCACCTTCGCGTAGCAACCGCCTTCGAAATTGAAGACGCCGTTTTCGCCCCAGCCATGCTCGTCATCGCCAATCAGGTTGCGATTCGGGTCGGAGGACAGGGTGGTCTTGCCGGTGCCGGACAGGCCGAAGAACAGCGCGACATCGCCATCGTTGCCGACATTGGCGCTGCAATGCATCGGCAGCACGCCGCTGGCCGGCAGCAGCCAGTTCATGACGGTGAAGATCGACTTCTTCATCTCACCGGCATACTCGCTGCCCGCGATCAGGATGATCTTCTGCTCGAACGACAGCGCGATGGTGGTGGTGGAGCGCACGCCATCCGTCACCGGATCGGTCGCGAACATCGGCGCGTGCAGGATCACGTAATCGGGCTCGAAGCCGACGAGTTCCTCGGCCGGCGGGCGGATGAACATGTTGCGCGCGAACAGGGCATTCCAGGCCTGGGTCGTGACCAACCGCACCCGCACGCGGTGGGCCGGATCCGCACCGGCATAGAGGTCCTGGGTGAACAGTTCCTGGCCTTGCAGGTAGGCCTGAACGCGCCCCTTCAATGCGTTGAACCGGTCCTGCGGCATCTTCTGGTTGATATTGCCCCACCAGATATCGGCCGTCACCGACGGCTCATCGACAACGAACTTGTCCTTGACCGAACGCCCCGTGTGTTCCCCGGTTTCAACCATCAGCGCCCCATCGGCGGACAGCCGGCCTTCGTGGCGCCGCAGCGACTCGGCGACCAGAGCGGGTGGCAGCAGATTGGCGTGCACCGAACGCGAGGGGCGGACGCCGGTTCCGGCGAGGGCGGCGGCGGCCCGGGCTTTGGGCGATTTGTGCTCGAGATGAGCGATAGTGGCAGCGGTCACGGGGAAGCTCCTGCGGGGAAGGCGTCGCTGATGGGTCGGATCAGCCGGCACCGGCTGCTACCGGAGAGTAGGAGCCTGATTTCCCGCCAATCCGCAAGGGAGTAACTGTGCAGTGCAGCATTGATCCCCAACCGGCGGGACCACCCGCGTTCTGCGGTGGGCGCGCGAAATGACGCGGATTCATGGCAGCATCATGGCGGGCTTGTTCGACCGCATCGGACGGCATGACATCCCGCCCCGTCATGCCGACGCAGGTCGGCACCCACGCCTTTCCCCTACCGGAGCCTCCCAAGGCGTAGATGCCG
>CAIUPC010000834.1 GCA_903900905.1 uncultured Acetobacteraceae bacterium | reverse complement strand
GTTGCTCTGATCTACAAAGTCGTGGGTGGCGGGCCGGAGCCTGTCCTCGGGCGGGCGAAGCCCGACCCGTGGGCCCGCCATGACGGTAGGGAGCGGCCGGTACGTCAATGTCAACACGGGCTGGTATTACAGCGGCGGCATGATCCTTGAATCCAGCATGCCGGGCCTGTAAATTCTGCTACTGAAAAGGAGCCGCGGATGCCGGACACCGCTATCGCCATGATCGAGGCCGTCGAAGTGTCGCCTGAGTTCGTCCGGCGCCGCCTTCCCTCGCTGCGTGTGATCGAAGTGCGAGACCAGGGCGAAATGATCGGCGGCTTTCTGTCGCCCCGGGAACTGGCCCATTACCGTCACCTCGTCAGCCGGGAGGTCGAGGTCTTCCGCGCCGGCGCATTCCCGGACGACATCGTCGCAGCCCTTGAGGACTCTATCGGCCAGTACGGTGTCGGCGCGGCGTGACCCCCCGTGTGGCCGGGATACGATCTGCGCAACCTGCCCAGAACCAACGAGGACTGCTATGGAATGCTCCCCGAAGCGCTCTATAACGACGTGCTGAACGGGGTCCTGGCGCGACACAGGGCCGGAAAAGCCATTATCGTGGATCGCGACTGAACGAGGCGCCGCACCTGCCTGAATTCCACGCCGCGCGCTCGGAACGCGGCTATCGAGGGATGAGATAATGAGTAGCCACGACCACGACCACCACCACGATCATGACCACGGGCAGGACATCCCCTCCGCCACGGCGTTGCGGGTGAAAGCCCTGGAATCCCTCCTGGTCGAAAAAGGCCTCGTCGATGCGGCCGCGCTCGATGCCATCGTCGATGCCTATGAGACCAAAGTCGGCCCCCGCAATGGCGCCCGGGTGGTTGCCCGCGCCTGGTCCGACCCCGCCTACAAAGCGCGGCTGCTGGAAGACGCCACCGCCGCCATCTCCGAAATCGGCTTCGTTGGCTCCGAACGCCCGCATATGATCGTGGTGGAGAACACGCCCGACACCCATAACCTCGTCGTCTGCACGCTCTGCTCCTGCTACCCCTGGCCGGTGCTCGGCCTGCCGCCGGTGTGGTACAAATCCACTGCCTATCGCTCCCGCGCCGTGATCGATCCGCGCGGGGTGCTGGGGGAATTCGGGCTGACGCTCGATGACGGTGTCGCCGTCCGGGTCTGGGATTCCACCGCTGAACTGCGCTACCTGGTGCTGCCCGAGCGCCCGGCCGGGACCGAGCATCTCGACGAAGATGCGCTGGCCGATCTGGTGTCGCGTGATTCGATGATTGGGGTGGCGAAGGTGAGCGTGCCATGAACGGTGTTCACGACCTCGGCGGCATGCACGGCTTCGGGCCGGTGCGGCCGGAAACCAACGAACCGGTGTTCCATGCGGCGTGGGAGGGGCGGGTTCTCGCGATGAACCGGCTGATGGCCGGGTGGAAGCTGTGGAACATCGAC
The DNA here is from genome assembly GCA_903900905.1 of uncultured Acetobacteraceae bacterium. GTDB lineage: Bacteria > Pseudomonadota > Alphaproteobacteria > Acetobacterales > Acetobacteraceae > Rhodopila. The sequence continues at coordinate 5,446 of CAIUPC010000834.1, read as the reverse complement.
TCCGGCCGGCATTCGATTGAGCGGCTGCCGCCGCCGGATTATCTCGGCTGGACCTATTATGAGAAATGGCTGCAGGCGCTGACCAACCGCTCCCTCGCCCACGGGCTGATCACGGCGGAGGAACTGGCCAGCGGGCATAAAGCGCCGGATGCCCCGGTCGCGACGCCGCCGCTGACTGTGGGTGATATCGAAACGATCATCGCCGCCAAAATCTCCTACGAACGCGCCATCCCGGAAAAGCCCCGCTTCGCCGCCGGCGACGCGGTGCGCGCGAAGATGATCAACCCCGAGGGCCATACCCGCCTGCCGCGCTACGCCCGCGGCCGCTTCGGCACCATTCTGCGCGACCATGGCGCGCATGTGTTCCCCGATGTCCACGCGCATGCGGCGAGCGAAGCGCCCCAGACCCTCTATACCGTGGGCTTCACCGCCCGCGAGTTCTGGGGCGAAAGCGCCAAAGACGGCGATATCGTCTATCTCGACCTGTGGGAAAGCTACCTCGATGCCGCATGAGCAAGCCATCCTGCCCGGCCAGCCCTGCGACGATGAGGGTCCGGTTTTCGCCGAACCCTGGCAGGCGCAGGCCTTTGCCCTCGCGGTGCAGCTGCGCCAGGCCGGTTACTGGACCGCGGCGGAATGGGCGGACACGTTGGGCGCGGCATTGCGGGAGGCGGGGGACGATGACGGCTCCCACTACTACGATAGCTGGCTGGTGGCGCTGGAGCGGCTGAGCCTGGCCAAGGGCCTGACCGACCTTGGCACCCTGGATGCGCGGACCGAGGCCTGGGAGCATGCCTACGAGCACACCCCGCACGGCAAGCCGGTTGTCTTGTAGGCCCGCGCGCGCATCAACTGGCGAGGCGTGAAATCCGGGCTGGATCCGGCGGGGTTACCGAGCCGGGGCGCGGGGTCTGCTTCCCGTCGATCCCGGCATGCAGATTAGCCAGCGCTTCCAAAGCCAGCTCCCAGGTGATGACCGGGGCGATGCCGAAGGATCGGCAGACCTCCCGGATTTGATCACACAGGAATTTCGGCTGAAACCATGCCAGACCGAACGGGTGTTCGATTGTCAGCGCGCGGACGATCAGGCCGAAGACCTCATTGGATAATTCAAGCCCGTGGGCCGCGGCCTCTTGCAGGAAGAGATCACGGTATTCGATCTCATCGGGCCCTTCCATGTGGATTTTGTAGGGAATACGACGAGACAGCACGGGATCGATCAACCGGCCCGGATCGATATTGGTCGCGAGGATCAGCAGCTGATCGTAGGGCAGGCTGATTCGCTTGCCGGTGTGCAGGCGCAGCACGTCCATGCGGCTTTCCATGGGCATGATCCAGCGGCTCAGGATCGCATCGGCGGAGACCCTTTGACGCCCGAAATCGTCGATCAGGAACGAACCGTTGAGCCCCTTCACATGCAGCGGCGCGTCGTAATAGCCCGCCGCCTCATCATATTGCAGCTCAAACATCGACAGATCGAGGTCGGCTCCGACGGCGCAGAAGGGCCGTTTGCAGGGCATCCAACGCTCATCGAAGGCGACGGGGCCGCGATCCGTGCCGGGCTGCTCATCCAGGAGCGGCTCGGTCATGCTGAGGACGGGCTGATGCAGGGTCTGGTCGAAGACGGTCATGATCTGCCCGCCGATATCGACGGCGTAGGGCACGTAGATGACCTGGTTGAAGAGGTTGGCCAGGCGGGTGGCGACGATGGTTTTGCCGTTTCCCGGCGGTCCGTACAGCATCACGGTGCGCCCGGCATTGATTGCCGGCAGGATTTTCCGGATGATTCGTGGTGGCAATATAATATTCTCGAATTGCGGGGCCAGGTCCTCGATGCCGGCGAATTCGTTGTTAATGGTTTGTTTAGCGATCTGACCCTGGAAGGACAGCAGCGGCACCGGTGCCGGGCCCATATACTGGTTCTGCTCGAACGCCTCATGCGCGAGGTCACGCCCGGCCTGGGTCGGTTCGTAATGAATATCCTGAAACAGGCTGCCCATGGCGCGCGCGCCGAGCGGCTGGATGAGTTTTTGCAGCGAGACGCGGCTGAGCAGGTCCTGCACCACATGCGTCGGCAGGCGCAGGGCGCTGGCGATATCGGACGTGGCCGACCGGCCCTGGTAGCGCATGAGTTTGAGGAGCAGGAGGGTGAGCTGTGCTTCCGGGATGCCGGTATCGGCGATGGTGCGGGGCGGTTTCGGGGCGCCGGATTTCAGGGTCGAAGTCACGTCGGCGAGTTGTTCGGCGGTCAGCGCCCGCATATCGACGAGGATTTCCCCAAGCCGGCGGCCGGTCTGACGCTGCTGTTCGAGCGCGGCATAGACGGTGGCGATGGAAACCAGCCCGCGCCCAACGAGTAATTCACCGAGTCTCATTGTGCTACAAACGCCTCACGATTTAAGAGTGCCGGCATCGTTCAGAAAAAACATTGCAGACAACTTTTATACGAAAATACCAGGGCCGGTCAATTTTTTTCACTCAGATGCCAGGCCGTTGCGTTGGGCCGTGCCTCCATCCGAAGCTGTCAGCGGTGACCCGGTCCCGGATCGGGCTGGCGCATTGCCGGTGACCCCTTTCCGCTGGTATTTGATCGCCAACAAGTCACCAAGCCAATCACAGGAAACGCCGCCATGCGCAAAACCGTGCTTTATGCCGCCGTTGGCCCGGACATCACGCAATATGACATTGATGTGGAAACCGGGGTGCTCACCGCGCAAGGCACCGTCTCCGCCCCCGCCAATGTGCAATATGTGTGGCCCCATGCCGCCCGCGAATATTTGTATGTGGCGTCCAGCGACAGCGCCTCGGGCATGGCTGGCGGCGGCAGCAATCATCATCTGACGGCCTTCCGGATCGATCCCGCGACCGGCGCGCTCAGCCCGCATGGCGCGCCCGTCACGCTGCCAACGCGGCCAATTCATATGGCGACGGATGTGGCTTCGGCGCATGCGCTGGTGGCTTACAACAACCCGCCCTCCCTGCGCGTTTATCCCATTCGGGCCGACGGCACGCCGGGCGCGGAGGCCGCGCAGCCGCACGCCATCGATCCCGGCATCTTCCCGCATCAGGTGCTGCCGACCCCCGATGGCAAGCAGGTGGTGCTGGTCTCCCGCGGCTTTGACGCCGAGCATGGCAAGGCGGAGCAACCCGGCTCCTTGCATCTGTTCGATTTCGCCGGCAGCGTGCTGTCGCACCAGGCCACCACCGCCCCGAACGGCGGCTATGGCTTCGGGCCGCGGCACCTGGATTTTCACCCCACCCAGCCTTGGGTCTATGTCGCGTTGGAGCGGCAGGACCAGATCGCGCTGTTCACCCTGACCGATGGCGCCCTGTCGCCCGACGCGCTGTTCCGCCGCGACACACTGGAGGCGGGGCAACCGCGCGGCTCCCGCCAGCTTGTCGGCACCGTGCATGTGCATCCCAACGGGCGCTTCGCCTATATCGCCAATCGCGCCAGCGAGGCCGTGGCGGGCGCGGGCGGTAAGGTGTTCGAGGGCGGGCAGAACAGCATCGTGGTCTTCGCCCTCGATCAGACCACCGGGGAGCCCACCGCGATCCAGCATATGGACAGCCATGGCATCCACCCGCGCACCTTCCATATCGACCCGACCGGCCGGCTGATGGTGGTGGCGCATGTCATGGGCCTGCCGCTCGCCGATGGTTCGGTGATCCCGACCCGGCTGACCACCTTCCGGATTGGCGATGATGGGCGCCTCAGCTTCCTGCGCGCGCATGATATCGAGGCCAAGGGCCGCCTGATGTGGTGGGCGGGAATGGTCACGCTGCCCTGATCTTTATGATAGGATCGCCCCATGTTCACGATCCGGCATTACGAGAAACTCGGCTCCACCAATGATGAGGCGCGCCGCCTGGCCGAACAGGGCGCGCCGCATGGGACGGTGGTGCATGCGGACGAGCAGACCGCCGGGCGCGGCCGTCTGGCACGCGCCTGGTACAGCCCGCCGGGCAATTTGTATCTGTCGATCCTGCTGCGCCTGGACACGCCCCCGGCGCGTTTGGGGGAACTCAGCCTGCTAACCGCGCTGGCGGTGGCCGATACGGTGGACGCGCTGCTGCCGCGGCAGATCCGCGCCAGCCTGAAATGGCCGAACGATGTGCTGGTGGACGGCGGCAAGATCGCCGGCATCCTGCTCGAACACGCCAATGCCGCCATCATCATCGGTGTCGGCCTGAACGTGCTGCACGCCCCCCACAACGCGGCCTATAAGACGACCACCATTGTCGGCAGCAAGGGCATGGCCAGCGTCGACAGTGCCCGCGACCTGCTGCTCAAGGCCGTCGGCGCGCATCTGGCGGTCTGGCTGAGCGAGGGCTTCGCCCCGATCCGCGCCGCCTGGCTGGCGCGCGCGCATCCCATCGGAACCCCCATGCGCGCCGCGATGGGCAACCATATCGCGGAGGGGCAGTTCGCCGGCCTGGATGACGATGGCGTGCTGCTGCTGGACACCGCCGAGGGCCGGAAGCGGGTCGTGGCGGGGGATATCGCGGCGGGTTAGCCGGCGGCGGTGTAAGCGTCCAAAACCGCGTCGGCCGGGCCATCGGCGCGGATCCGGCCCTGATCCAGCCAAATCACCCGCGTGCACCAGGTGCGCACGATCTCCAGCGAATGGGTCGAGAGCACCAGGATATCGGCACCCCGCACCATTGCTTCCAGGCGGTGGCGCGCCTTCTCCATGAAATTGGCATCGCCCGCCAGGAACCACTCATCCATCAGCAGGATCTGCGGCCGGATCGCCGTCGCCAGGGCGAAACCCAGCCGTACCACCATCCCCGCCGAATAGGTCTTTATCGGCAGATCGAGGAAATCCCCCAACTCCGCGAAGTCGGCCACATCCCGCGCCAAACGCGGCAGGACGGCGCGCGGCAGGCCGTTATAGAGGCCGCGCAGCTCAATATTCTCCCGCCCGTTCATATCGATATTCATGCCCAGCGTCGGGTCCAGCAGCGCGTTGACGCTGCCATGCACGCTGACCCGGCCCATGACCGGCTCGTAAATCCCCGCGAGCGTCCGCAACAGCGTCGTCTTGCCCGCCCCGTTGGAGCCAATCAGCCCCAGACGATCCCCAGGACGGAGGGAAAAGCCGATATCAGTCAGGGCCCGCACCACCACGCGGTGGTGCCCATCCTGCCCCAGCCGCCCGGTGGCGGCGGCGGCCACGGTCTTCTTCAAACTGCGGGAACTGCCGTGATACAGCGGGAAGGAGACCGAGACCCCCGCAACATCGATGCGTGCGGGCACGGGAGGGGCGGGCACGGGAGGGGCGGGATCAGGCACCGGTCAGACCCAGAATGCCAGGCGCCCGCGGGCGCGGATGAAGAAGCCCCAGGCCAGGCCGCACAAGGCCGCGCTGAAGCCCGCGGCGCCCAGCCAGACCAGCGGCGCGAAACCCTCCCCCAGCAACGGGCCGCGCACCACTTCCAGCAG
>CAIUPC010000833.1 GCA_903900905.1 uncultured Acetobacteraceae bacterium | reverse complement strand
TTACCCGCGCTTGGCCCAAGGCATGGATGCCGACCTACGTCGGCATGACGATGGGGCGGCGTAGCTGTGGGGCGCCGTGGCTGGCGGCGGTGAAGCCATCCTCACAGCACCACCATCGGGCTGATCGGGCTGCCGGTGCCGCCGACAACCGGCAGCGGGCTGGCGGCGAAGAAGAACTCATGCCGACCGGTGGCGGCGAGGCTTTCCAGAACCAGACCCTCAATGAGCGGAATGCCGTAATCGCGGATCAGCCGCTGATGCACGGGAAAGACGGTGCCGGTGGGGAAGGGCAGGACCTCGACGGCATAATTATCGGCGCCGAGGACCGCGATTTCCGCCTCCGCCAGCCACAGCCCGGCTTCGACATCAATGCCCGGTTCGGCATTGAACGAAATATCCGGGGATCGGCCCTGGCTTTCCGCCCAGCCGGTGCGGATCAGCACGATATCGCCTTTGCCCGGCCGTACGCCGGCGGCCTTCGCGGCCCGCTCCATATCGGCCAGACCGATGGAGAACCCGTCTTTTAACGGCGCCCCATACAAAGCCGCGATATCCAGCAGCACGCCCCGCCCCGCGATCGGCCCCATCTTGTCGATGCCGCAGCGCGACGCGCCGCGGGTGCTGGTGGTGCCGTTGTCGGGGAAGCCGTTGTAGAGCTGATCGCCGTACCAGGCATGGCACAGCGCATCGATATGCGTGCCGATATGCAGCGGCAGGATCGCGGTGTCCTCGGCGAACTGGAAGCCGCCGGGCTGGCGCGCGCCGGCCGCGTAGTCGCCGCCATCGCGGCCCATGAAATGCTGCACGCCCGCGCGATGCGCCGGCACCGGCGTGCGGGCCGATAGCGGCTGTGCCAGCGACAGTACCTGGCCAGAGCGCACCAGGCCCGCAGCCTGCTGCACCTGCTCGGGGCCGATATAATTCAGCGCGCCGCGCTCATCGTCCGGGCCCCAGCGGTTCCAGGCTTCCTGGCTCATTTGCGCAGCCCCGCCGCCATGGATTTGAGTTCCCGGCGCATCAGCTTGCCCGTCACCGTCACCGGCAAATCGGCCCGGATCTCGATGAAATCCGGAATTTTGTAGCGCGAGGCCAAAGCCCGGCAATGCGCCACCAAATCGGCGGCCTGTGGATCGAAGCCGGGTTTCGCCACGACGAAAGCCGCCAGCAGCTCGCCCTGAGTCGCGTCGGGCACCCCGACGACGCCGGCCAAAGCGACGGCTTCATGGCGCATCAGCACATCTTCCACCTCGGCCGGGGAGATATTGATGCCGCCCTTCTTGATCATCTCACTGACCCGGCCGCTGAAGGACACCGACCCATCCGCGAGCAGGCGCCCCATGTCGCCGGTCCGGAAGAAGCCGTCCGGTGCCGTCACCGCCGCCGTCTGATCGGCGCTCGATCCGGTGTAGCCATGCATGACGTAGCCCTGGACCTCGATCAGCCCTTCCTCGCCCGCGGGCAGGGCCGCGCCGGTCATGGGGTCGGTGATGCGGACCGTCACGCCTGGCAAAGGCGGGCCCTGGCAGGCGGCGCGCTGTTCCAGCGGCCAATGATGCGGGGTCACGGCGCAATTGCCGTAGCTTTCGGTCTGGCCGTAAACGTTGCAGATCTCGGCCGCGCCAAGGACGTCCGCGGCGGTCAGGATGTCCTGCGGCGCGCCGATGGTCAGGCCGGTGCGCAGGCTGCGGGTTTTCTCCCGTGAGAACGACGCGTGGGAGACGATGGCACTGGTGATCGCCGGCAGGGTGTAGAGCGCGGTGCAGCGGTGTTGCTCGATCAGGGCGATCGCCTCACCCGGTTCGAACTTGCCTTGCAGCACGAGCGCCGCGCCATGCGTCAGCACCGCCGACATGGCATTGGCGCTGCCATAGGACCAGAACAGCGGCGGCGCCAGCAGCACGCGATCGTCCGGCGTGTAGCCCTGGCGTTCGCCGATATTGAAGCCGTTCTCGATGATGCCGAGATGCGTCAGCGGCACCGATTTCGGGCGCGCGCTGGAACCTGATGTATAGATCACGATCGCTGCGTCGCCCGCGCTGGCGCCATGGCCGGGATCGAGGCGGGGGGCCGGTTCGGCGGTCAGGAGGGCGGCGAATTCGCTGACCAGCACGACCTCTTTTAGCCCCGGGTGTTTCGGGATCAGGCGCTGCGCATAGGCGGCGTAGTCGTTGTCGGCGAAGCGATCGACCGCGATCAGCAGGCAGATGTTGGAGTCACCAATCAGCCAGTCCAGCTCGTCTTCGGTGGACCAGGTGCTGAAGGCGGCAACCGTGGCGCCGGCGATCATGGTGCCGAAGAAGGCGTCCACCCACTCGGCGCGGTTGTTGATCAGCAGCCCCACCCGGTCGCCGCGGCCAATGCCGCGGGCGCGCAACGCGCCCGCGATCCGGGATGCGCGGTCAGCCAGTTCGGCATAGGTGACAGTGACGTCCCCGGCGATCACGGCGGGGCGGGAGGGGTATCGCTCGGCTTGCTCGAACACGAGGTCCGCCAGGCTCCGGCTGTAGGGCGGCATGGGTTCGGGCCTCCGGCTGACCAATTCCGAATAATATTCGCTTTTTATCGGCGGCGATGGCACAGTGTCAAGCGTGCCCTTTGGAACCAACGCCGCCGATGCCCGATTCGATCAACGATCCCTGGCTTGAGATTCTGGGACAGGCCGCCCATCCGCACAGGGACGAGGCCTCCGACCCCAAGCAGCAACGCAGCCGCCAGCGCAAGCAGGAGCTGCTGGCCGCCGCCACGCGGGTGTTCGCCCGCGACGGAATTGCCAAGGCCAAGATGGCGGAGGTGGCGAAAGAGGCTGGCATCGCGGTGTCGTCGATCTACGACTACTACCCGAGCAAGGAGGCGCTGGCCTACGAGATCCCCATCCAGCGGCTGGCGCATCTGTATGCGGCGTTTCTGGAGCGCGCCGGGGCCCTGCCCACCATGGCCCATCGGCTGCGCCTGTTCCTGACGATGACGGTGGATCACGCGCGGGAGAATCCCGACTGGGCGCGGCTGCTCTATCTGGAAATCTGGCCCAGCGTG